>LELG01000048.1 GCA_001045575.1 Candidatus Burkholderia pumila | reverse complement strand
AGTTTCGCTTCACGCTTCCTCCCCACGTCCGGTCACCCTTTCGCAGTTGCGCTTCGCTTCATTCGCTGTGACCAGTTTATGGCGGGAACTTGCACCCACGAGTGTGCGCCCATGCTGGGCGCACATGAAAAAAAGGGACGCTCCGCGTGAAGCGCTCCTTCTCTTTTCTGGCCGATGCCGCGCTTAAATTCGCATCACCTGGCCGTCCGGCTCGATCTTGCGCGGAATGACCGGCTCGCTCGGCTTGGGCGCTGTCGCTTTCGCGCGCGGCACGGCGGCAGCTTGCGGTTCGAGCGCGGCTTTATCGGCAATCTGTTTTGTCGATGCCTTGCGCTTTTTCTTCGAATTCGGCGCAGTTTGCGTGGCGCCATGCGCCTTCGACTTGCCCTTGACGGTCTGTGCCTCGGGCGGATTCCACACTTCCGTATAACGCTCGGCCGCCATGACAGACGATGCCGATGAAATGCCCAGCAAGAGCACGAGAGTCAGGAATACGAGCTTCAAGTGATTCGCTCCGTGGTTTAATGACCGCGCTCTGCGGGCAAGAATGGCGTCGAGCGAGCGCTCGGACGTTTCCAGTTCGCGCAGGGCGGCATCGAGGCGCTGCTGCGAGCTCGCGATGGACTGTCCGCCGTCGATGAAGTCCGGCTCGCCGCGCGTGGCGTCGAATGCCGCGTTGACGGCACGCGTCGCGCGCATGAAGCGTTCGAGTGCGGCGGCTTCGAGCAAGACTTCACGAAGGATCATGGGCACACTCCTTGATGCGGACAAACACAAATATACAGCAAGCCTGCTCGCCAGAAAACCGTGTTGGCGTGACGTGGTGAAAATGCCGAACCAGGTCTTGACCGGCGGCGATTCGACGCATCGGCATCACGCATTTCATGGCCTGGAATTAAGGCGCGCTTAGCTTAATTGTCGGCTCACGCTCGCGCACGGACGCGCCGAGCATTCACCGAGGAACGCATCATGCCTGCCTGCGCCGCTTATCGTTCGTCCTTTACCAATCTCAAATCGACCATGCGCAGCCAGTACGCGTTGCGCCTGCAATAATGGCCGCCTGTCGCAGCCAATCGAACCGCCGTGGGATCAGGCGTATCGCATGGCCGAATGGATATCCAAAGACGATGCCTGCCTGCAGCGCCGCGTCGTCCCGGCGGATTGCACGCCGTCGCGGCTGGAAGAGGAGATCCGCATGCACATCCCCGGCCGCCGATACCTGGATCAAACGCCCCAACATCGCGCCGCCTTTTGGTGGCCGCCCGGCGCTGGATCGCCTGCTGGCGGGCAATATCAGCGACCTCGTCGCGGTCCGCCAATATCTCGACGCAATGCGAGGCGGGTGGGCGTGACTGCATCGAATACCAGGAATATGAACGCAAGCTGGCGCGAACGCTGGCCGCACGCCGTGCTGGACTGGTCGCCTGCCTGGCGCATGATCCCGACGCGCTTTCCCGCTGTCAATCTGTTCGACCGCGTGGTATCGCCCAGAGATTTCGAAGCGCTCTACGCGCTCGAAGCAATGACCAACGACCGTCTGCGCACCGAAGTCGACGAACTGGATCTCGTGCCGCCCGACGAACGCTGCTTCGGGCCGGGTTGCGGGCCGATCATGGCCGCGTTCACGCATCTGAACCCGAGCGGCAGCCGCTTTTACGATGGCAGCTACGGCGTATTCTACTGCGCGCGCGAAAAGCACACGGCGATTGCGGAAACGCGCTATCACGCGGAGCTGTTTCTCGCCTCGACAAACGAAGGAAGCGCCGATCCGCCAGCAGATGCGGCTCGGCTCTACACCGTGCAAGCTCAAGGCGAAGTAGTGGATTTGCGAGACGACCACATCGCGCAGGGAGGACTGGATACGCGTCTTCTCAATCCCGACGACTATGCGCCCGGCCAAAGCGCTCGGTCGCGCAGTGCGGGCAGCCGGTGCGCCGGGCATCGTTTCTCCGTCGGTGCGGGGATGCAGCGGGCGAATGCCTCGCGGCGCTGCGCACGACGATGCTGCGCACGACGATGCTGCGCGAATGCCATCACGCGGTTTACCTTTACCTCGAATACAACTGGAACGGCGACACAATCGATTGCGTGTTCGAGTTGAACCAGGTTGGCTAAGTCATGGCGACGGCAGCGGACGAACGCGTGCGCGAGAGCTTCTTAGCGGCAGGCCGCACAGCCCTTCGGCGATATCTTTCGCGCCACCGTCTCCAGCGCCTGCGCCGCCGCGCCCTTGCCATTCGACTCCAGGAAGATGGCGAGCGCGGCCTCGTCGGTCTTCAAGCCGCGTCTGCGCGATGCCGGCATCGTCTCCGCAAGTTCCCCCGCTTCGAACGCCTCGATCACCGCCGGGCACATAGCATTTGCGGCACACGACAGTCGTATTGCGCAGCAGTTACGACACATCCTTGATCGTCCCGACGATATGCTTGCGCACCTCCGTCACCGTCTCCCACTTCAGCCGGCGCAGCGCCGCGAGCGCGAACACGCTGCCCGCCCACGTGCGGTAATCCTTCGCGGTGAACCCTGCGCCGATGATCTCGTGCAGATAATCGTTGATGTCGGATGAACTGACCGCGTGCCTTTCACTATGGGCATCGTACTGGAAAAGATCCTGGCCGGGCAGATCCATACAACGCTTGACGATGCGAGCCACACGCGCATCGCTCACGGCAACGTCATGTTCAATGCCACTCTTGCCGCGAAACCTGAACCGCAGTGTATCCGCCGACACCTTCATATGCTGCTTGCGCAGCATCGTCCAGTCCATACGAACGATTCTCCCGCGCATATTCCTCGCTGCCGACGGCGGATCAGCGTCGTGTCGAGAAGACGCACGACGATCGCCAGCACCTTGTCGCGCGGCATGTCGTCGAATGCGAGCATGCGCTCGTATTTGTTGGCGTCGCGCGTTTCGCGCCATTGCGGGTGATAGCGGTATTGCTTGTGGCCGCGCATCGCGTCCGTTGGCCTGCAAGTGACCGCGTGCGTCGGGGCAAATCCAGACGCGGTATACGCAGGCCGGAATGGCCAGCGCGTTGATGCGGCGAATCTCCGTTTCATCGTCGATGCACTTGCCTTGCGTATTGAAGAACGCGAACGCGCCGCCGTCGAGCTACTCGCGCGTATAACAAACCGCGCCGCGAGTCATCGACATAACGCAGGCCGGGCGGCAAATCCTCGGGACAGTCGTCCGCCTCTTGATTGAGTGCTGGTCTCGCCACTACTCGCCTCGCTATTTATGTTGTTCTCATGGCGATATCGAGCAACGGGCGTGCCGGACGTGTTAAGGAAGCGCCATCTCCCGCGCGCCTTCCGCCGCCGCCCATCGTTCCTTCACCGACCATCTTTCGTCCGTGCCCGGCTGCACGATGGTCAGGCGCCCTTCGGAACGCGAACGTGCCCGTGTCGATATAAATCTGCGAGCCGATCTGCTTGATAGTGCGAGTTGGCATATGCGACATACGTCGTCGACAAATCCTTCTGACGCGATGCATCCGCGTTGCCGAGCGCAAGACCGCGTCCCCAGAGCATCTGATTGCGGGCAGCGTTTGAGAGTTCGGCGGCGTCGAGGTCGGCGTCGCTGCCGAAGAATTTCGCGTGCAGCACGTTGAAGCGCGACGGCCCTTCACCCACGATGCGCACCAGCGGCAGCTTCGCCAGCCGCAGCGCGAGCGCTTCGAGCTGATCGTCGCCGAGCGTTTCTGCCCACGCGCCGCCGATGGCGTACCACACCTGACGGCGCATCACGCTGATCGCAACTGCGATCAGCGAATCTTCGTGATTGCCGAGCACCGGAAAGAACTACGGCTTGTCGATCAGATCGATGGCCGCGAGCGAGTCCGTCCCGCGATCGATTAGGTTACCGACGGAAAAGAGCCGGTCGCGCTCGCCATTGAAACCGATTTCGCACAGCAGATAGCGCAGTGCATCGACGCAGCCGTGCAAATCGCCGACCACGAAGTCGCGGCCGGTCTCATTGGACGGATGCCGGCAGACGAGAGGATACGTAGGATCATTCATGCGACCGATCTTAGCTTTAGTCCACCGGCACGTGTGCGTGTTGGGTCGCTTTCACGAAACGATTCGAATGCATGTTTCATGCGCGCCCGCCAGGCACGCTGCTGGTCCACCTCGGTTCCGCTTCTGGCTCGATGATAATGCCGCTAAGCGCCTCGGAGGAACCGTTGCCCACAGGCTGTTGAAAGCTGCATCGGCAATAATCGCAGCGGCGCGCGAACTCACTCATTCGAAGATGACCATTTTTCCAATCGTCCTGCGCAATCGCCTGCGCGCCGTGATCGCGCTGATCGTCGGCCTGTGTATCGGCTTCGCTGTTTCGTCGCACATGCGGCCGACGGTGCGGGCGCTGATCGGATGGGACACCGCCGTGTGGCTTTATCTCGTGCTGATCTGGATTCAGATGGCGACTGCGCAGCAGAGCAACGTGCAGGCGCTGGCCGAACGCGAGGACGAAAACGCCGCCGCCGTGCTGATGATCGTCAGCGTCGCGGCGATCGCCAGTCTCGTGGCCATCGTAGCGGAACTGGCGAACGCGAAGAACCTGGGCGCGGGCGCGTGGCTAAACTATGTGCTGACCGGCGCGACCATGCTCGGCGCATGGTTCCTAATCCCGACCATGTTCACGCTCCATTACGCGCGCCATTACTACCGCTCGGGCAAACAAGAAACCGCGCTCAAGTTTCCCGACAAGCATCTGCGTCCGGATTACTGGGACTTCCTGTATTTCTCCTTCACCATCGCGGTGGCTTCCCAGACCTCTGATGTGGCGCTATGCTCCACGGCAGTGCGTCGCACGGCGCTTGCGCAATCGGTGTTGTCGTTCTTCTTCAATCTCGCCGTGCTCGGTCTGAGCATCAATATCGCGGCAAGCATGGTCGGCGGCAACTGAAGAACCGAATGCTTGGCCATCCTCATACAAAAGTCGCGTCATTGCTCTAAACGCGGCTGTCACACGCGCTCCATAAGCTTGGAAATTCGCCGTGTAAAAACGCGGCGCGCACCGCAGTCAAGTTTTACACGCGGCACGATCGTGCCTTTTTTTACGCGTCCGCTTAACGCATCGGCAGCATCTAGGCGGATTTTCGCGACGGATTTTCGCGAGGCCCCGCGAACATTGAGTTTGCGGCGGTGGCACATCGTTTGCTTCAATGCGCCAGCAATTGCAGATAAACCCTGATTAGCTACGGCTACGTGGCCCACGCCAGTCGCCACGCGAATTTTCCGCATTGGAGCTCACTTTGCCCTTGAACGTTCTACTGGTCGCCTCCGAGGCCGTTCTGCTCGCCAAAACCAGCGGTCTCGGCAACATGGTCAGCGCCTATGCTGCCGCGCTGTGCGAAGCCGGCGTCGATGCCACGATCCTTCTTCCCGCTTATCCAAACGCCATTGCCCAGGCCGAGGGTTTATCCAAAGTCTTGCACACTGATCGGCCTAACCGGCGACGACGCCAAACTCCTGCGTGGCCGCATGCCCGATACCGGCGTGCCCGTCCTTCTGCTGCGCTGCGACGCGCTCTACGCGCGCACCGGTCTCTATCAATGCACAAGGCCGCGACTATCCCGAGACAACGCAATGCGCTTTGCGACGCTGTCTGCGGCGGCGGTGCGCATCGCGCAAGGCGTGCGTGGTCTGAAGAAACCTGACATCGTGCATGCACACGACTGGCATACGGGTCTCACGCCGCTGCTTCTGAAGGATGCGGGCGTTCAGGCAAAAAGCGTCTTCACGATCCACAACCTCGCGTTTCAGGACACTACGCGTTGTCGCTGGGCGTGCCGGACAAGTGGCTCGTGCATGCGTTCGAGAGTCCGCAGAGCATCGAGTTCTACGACGCGCTGAATCTGATGAAAGCGGGTATCGTGCATAGCGCAGCGTCACGACGGTCAGCGAAACACCTATGCGCGCGAAATTCTCACGCCGCGTTTGTTTCGGCCATCTGATGGAAGGCGTGCTGCAGGCTCACAAGGACAAGCTGTCGGGCGTGGTGAACGGCATCGACGAAGACACGTGGAATCCGGCCATCGATCCGATAATCGAGCGCCACTATTCCTTCGACGATATGCGCGGCAAGCACGCCTGCAAGCGCACGCTGCAACGCATGTTCGGCCTGCCCGTCGATCCGTTCGCGCCGCTGATGGCGATCGGCAGCCGCATAACCGGCCAGAAGTTTGCGGATGTCGTGCTCGAAGCCTTGCGCGTCTGCTCGACAAGCATCCGCGCCTGCAGTTCGCGGTCATCGGCAAGGGCGAGGCGTACATCGAGAAGGGCTTCAGGAAGCTGGTGCAGCAGTATCCGGATCGCGTGGGCGTGCACATTGGTTATGACGAGCGCCGCGCGCACGCGCTGCATGCGGGCACGGACATTCTGCTGCACGGCAGCCGCTTCGAGCCTTGCGGCCTCACGCAATTGTATGCGATGCGCTATAGCACGCTGCCGGTTGCATCGCGCGTGGGCGGTCTTGCGGACACCATCGTCGATGCCAGCAAAACGCGCACGACGCACTGCGCCCGCAAGTCTATCTGCGCGACGGCACGTATGACACGCCGATGCTCGTCAAGTCCGAGCCAGCCGCGCCCACCGGCTTCCTCTTCGATGGCGAAAACGCGAACGATGTGATCACCGCCACCCACCCGCACACTTGATGCCTACATGAGCTCGTAAGTGTGGTGCGCGTTGCAGCGCAACGCGATGTCATGCGATTTCGGTTGGAACGAAGCCGTTGCGAAAGATGGTCGCACTGTATGTCGATGTGAGCGGCGTCTGTCCGAGCCGCGCCGCGCGATGGAAGCGGCCGCGCAGGCTCGCGCCGACGAAGCTCACGAACGACGGTAAAACGCTCGTCGCCAGGAGCGCATAAGGCTCTCGTTTTCAGTATTCGATTGACTTCGGCGCATGGAAGGCGCGGCACGCAACGTGCTTCCGTCCTCCGTGCGACCGTGGCGCCCACCGACGAGATGCACGGCGTATCGCAAGACTTGACCGAGGCCAGCGTCGTCGTTCTTCTTCGTTCTTCTGAATTCTTCTGAATTCTTCTGAAGCGGCACTACGCTATTATATAGTGGAATATAGTGGAGTGCAGTCCGTGTGTCGCCTGATGAACGCCACGGACCGACTTGCCAGCCAGTTTGGCCCGTGAGCGTGATCGCAATTCGATGCTCGCATCCCCGCCACCGCAGGACGACTCTGGAAAAGAACGATGGAAAACCATCAAGTTCATCATGCGTACGCGCCGCGTATTTACTTCATCGATCCCCTGCTCGTCGGGCCGTTCGCCCACTGGCCGGCGCAGTTCGAACATGCCGCCGCGCTCGACTTCGATCATATCCTGATCGGCCCGCCCTTCGTGCCGGGCAGCAATGGGCATCGTGAATCGGTCGCGGATCATCACCGATTGCATCCCGTTTTCGAATTCGATGGCGATGCCACGGCCGGTCTACGTCAGCTTGCCGATGCCGCCAGGAAGCACAAATTCACGTTGCTGGTCGATATCGTCATCAATCGTGTGAGCGTGGAAGGCGGGCTGTTTGCCGAAAACAAGCACTGGTTCCAGCCCTTCGAATCCGCCGACGCGCGTCTCGATCCGCGCTGCGCGCTGCGTCAGAGTGACGTCGCGTATGCCAACTTCAACGATGGCGAAGCCGCGCATCATCTGACGGAATGGTGGGCGCACGAATTGAAGCAGCTCGCGGATGCGGGCGTCGGCGGTTTTCGTTTCGATTGCCCGCATACGGTGCCCGCGCACGTGTGGCGTCGTCTGAGCGCGGCGGTGCGCGAGAAGCACGCGGATACGAAATGGCTCGCATGGACCGTCGGCCTCACGCGCCATGACATACACGGCCTGACCGACGCCGGCTTCGATGCCGTATTCGCCTCCACGCGCTGGTGGGACTACAAGAGTGCATGGCTGATCGATGAACACGCGGCCTTGTCGCGCATTGCATCGCCGGTGGCGTTTCCGGAAGACCCGTATGGCGATCGCCTCATCCACGATCTGAGCGATACGAACGACACCGCGCTCGTCGAGCGCGCTTACGTGCGGGCGCTCAATGCTGCTGCATCGCTGGGCACCGGCCTGCTCATTCCGATGGGCTTCGAATACGGCATCGGCCTGCCAATGTCGCCGCAATACGGTGTCGCCGCCGAATATCAGCGTGCGAAGAACGAAGCGCGCCTCGATCTGTCCGCGCAGATCAAGCGTGCGAACAAGCTTCAGCGCGATATCGACACGCTGTCGAGCGTCGGCGAATTGCGTTCGCTGACGGGCGCAGGCACGCCCTACGCCACGCTCATTCGCGCCGATGGCAACGACCTGCGCAAGAGCGAATCCGCCGTTCTGGTCGTCATCAACCCGGATCTCGTCGCGCCCGTGCAAATGGATACGCAGCATATGCTCGAATCCGTTCCGGGCAATTACACGCGCTTTGCTCCTATCGGCGATGCGAAGGCGAAACCCGAACGTCTCGCACCGTTCACGCTGAAAGCGGGCGAAGTGCGGTTGTTCCGCGCCGAAGCCGAGCCGTTCATCCTTCTCGCGCAGCCGCAGGTGAAACGCGGCGCGAAGGCCGCCGATAAGAAGTCCGTAGCATCTGCGATCAAAGCACCGCGCGTGTCGATCGAAAGCGTCACGCCTTCCGTGGATAACGGGCGTTTTCCGGCAAAGCGCATCGTCGGTGAAGCGGTCGAGGTTCAGGCCGCGATCTTCGCCGAAGGCCACGACAAGATCGCCGCATCCGTGCAATGGCGCGCCGCCGACGAAACCGAATGGCACGAAGTGCCGATGACCGCCGTGCAGCCCGCCGGCCTCGATTTTTGGACCACGCGCATTCCGCTCGAACGCGTGGGACGTCATGAATTCGTCGTGATGGCATGGCGCGACGACTACGCGTCGCTCGTCGATCACATGCAGAAGAAGCTCAAGGCCGGACAAACGGTCGAACTGGAAGTTGAAGAAGCGAAGCACTTGTTCGCGCTGATTCTCGCGGAAGTGAAGACCGTCGAAGATGCGGACAGCGCGCCGCTGGAGAAAATCGTCAAGGAATTCACCAAGGCCGATGACGCGCGCAAGCTCGAACTCGTGCTCGCTTCGGCGACGGCCAAAGCCGTTGCAGCGGCGCTGCATCGCCCGTTTCTGTCGCGCGACCCGGTCGTCTATCGTGTCGATGCCGAATGCGCCGCAGCACGCTTTGCCTCGTGGTACGAAATATTCCCGCGCTCCATGAGCGATGACATGAACCGTCACGGCACCTTCATCGACGTGATCGGCAAGATGCCGCGCATCCGCGAAATGGGCTTCGACGTGCTGTATTTCCCACCGATTCATCCTATCGGCGTGGCCAACCGCAAGGGCAAGAACAATACGCTGACCGCGCAGCCAGGCGATGTCGGCAGCCCATACGCCATCGGCGGCAAGGAAGGCGGCCATGACGCCGTGCATCCCGAACTCGGCAATCTCGATGACTTCAGGCGCATGCTCAAAGCCGCGCATGAACACGGCCTCGAAATCGCTCTGGATTTTGCGGTGCAATGTTCGCCGGATCATCCGTGGCTGAAGGAACATCCGACGTGGTTCGCATGGCGTCCCGACGGCACGCTGCGTTATGCGGAGAATCCGCCGAAGAAGTATCAGGACATCGTGAATCCGGACTTCTACGCGAAGGACGCGAAGCCTGAATTGTGGATCTCCCTACGCGATGTATTACTGCACTGGATCGCAGCGGGCGTGCGCATTTTTCGCGTCGATAACCCGCATACGAAGCCGTTCCCGTTCTGGGAATGGGTCATCGGCGACGTGCGCGCGCGTCATCCCGACGTGATTTTCCTGAGCGAAACCTTTACGCGTCCGCGCGTGATGAATCGTCTTGCGAAGCTTGGCTTCTCGCAGTCGTACACGTACTTCACGTGGCGCGAAAGCAAGCGCGATTTCATCGAATACATGCACGATCTGACGCAGACCGATGCAAAGGAATTCTTCCGGCCCAACTTCTTCGTCAATACGCCGGACATTAATCCGCGCTTTTTGCAAAGCTCAGGGCGTCCGGGCTTCGTGATTCGCGCGGCACTTGCAGCAACGCTGTCGGGCTTGTGGGGCGTGTACAGCGGCTTCGAACTGTGCGAGTCCGCCGCGCTGCCCAACAGCGAAGAATATCTGGATTCCGAAAAGTATCAGTTGCGTGCATGGGACTGGAATCGCCCCGGCAACATCGTCACCGAAATCACGGCGCTGAATCGCATTCGCCGCGCGAATCCCGCGTTGCAGACGCATCTCGGCATCAACTTCCTGACCGCGCATAACGACAACATTCTGTTCTTCGAGAAGGCGAACGCGTCACGCGATAACGTCGTGCTGGTCGCAATCAATCTCGATCCGTTCAACGAGCAAGGCGCGGATATCGAACTGCCGTGGCAGACGCTGGAACGCTGGGGCGTGCATGAATGGGATGCAATCGCGGTCGAGGATCAGGTGACGGGCGAGTGCTTCGAATGGCGTGGGCGGCGTCAGCATGTGCGCCTGAATCCGTATTCGCTGCCGTTCGCAATCTGGCGTATCGCGCCGACGTGGGGCCTGCCGAAGCCGCAGACGCACGAGTAAGCAACATCGTTCGCCGCACAAACGCATATAAAAAACATTGGAGCAAACCGTGGATCCAAGGGTGAAGCGCAACAAGAAGGCGTCGATTCTCAGCGACGATCCGCTCTGGTACAAGGACGCGATCATCTATCAGGTTCACATCAAGTCGTTCTTCGATTCGAACAACGACGGCATCGGCGATTTTCCGGGCCTGTTCGCCAAGCTCGATTACATCGCAGAACTCGGCGTCGATGCAATCTGGCTGCTACCGTTCTATCCGTCGCCACGGCGCGACGATGGTTATGACATCGCCGACTATCGCAACGTGCATGCGGACTACGGCACTATCACCGATGTGAAGCACTTCATTCAGGAAGCGCACGCACGCGGCATTCGCGTGATTACGGAACTCGTCATCAATCACACATCGGACCAGCATCCGTGGTTTCAGCGTGCGCGGCGCGCGAAGCCGGGATCGAATCATCGCAACTACTACGTGTGGTCGGATACGGACAATACGTACGAAGAAACGCGTATCATATTTATCGATACGGAACCGTCCAACTGGACGCACGATCCCGTTGCGGGCCAGTATTACTGGCACCGTTTCTATTCGCATCAGCCCGACCTGAACTTCGACAATCCGGCGGTCATCAAGGAAGTGCTGAGCGTGATGCGCTTCTGGCTCGACCTCGGCATCGACGGTCTGCGGCTGGATGCGGTGCCGTATCTCGTCGAACGTGAAGGCACGAACAACGAAAATCTGCCGGAAACGCACGACATTCTGAAGAAGATTCGCGCGACCATCGACGCGGAATATCCGAACCGCATGTTGCTTGCCGAAGCGAATCAGTGGCCGGAAGACGTGAAGGAATATTTCGGCGATGAAGACGAATGCCACATGGCGTTCCACTTCCCGCTGATGCCACGCATCTATATGTCGATTGCGAGCGAGGACCGCTTCCCGATCACCGACATCATGCGCCAGACGCCAGACCTCGCCGAATCGAATCAATGGGCGATCTTCCTGCGCAATCACGATGAACTCACGCTCGAAATGGTCACGGACTCCGAGCGCGACTACTTGTGGAACACGTACGCGAGCGATCGCCGCGCGCGTCTGAATATCGGCATTCGCCGCCGTCTTGCGCCGCTGATGGAGCGCGACCGCCGCCGTATCGAACTGATCAATTCGCTGCTGTTTTCGATGCCCGGCACACCAGTGATCTATTACGGCGACGAACTCGGCATGGGCGACAATATCCACCTCGGCGATCGCGACGGCGTTCGGACTCCGATGCAATGGTCATCGGACCGCAACGGCGGTTTCTCGCGGGCCGATCCCGAGCAACTCGTGCTGCCGCCGGTGATGGGATCGCTTTATGGCTACGATGCCGTCAACATCGAATCGCAAAGCCGCGATCCGCATTCGTTGCTGAACTGGACGCGCAAGATGCTCGCAGTGCGCCGTTCGAAACATGCGTTTGGCCGTGGCACGATTCGCTTCCTGCGCCCGAACAATCGCAAGATTCTGGCGTATCTGCGTGAACTTGAGGGCGAATCGCCTATCTTGTGCGTCGCCAATCTGTCGCGTGCGCCGCAGGCGGTCGAATTGGATCTGTCGGAATTCGCGGGCTCCGTGCCGCTGGAAATGACGGCGGATTCCGCGTTTCCGCCTATCGGACAACTGACGTATTTGCTGACGTTCCCGCCGTACGGCTTCCTGTGGTTCCAGCTTTGCCCCGGCAATATGCGGCCTGCATGGGCGCAGGCGCCGTCCGAACAGTTGCCCGAATTCGTCACGATGGTCATTCGCGCAGGCCAGACCGGGCCGACGCCGGAAAACGTGCGCCTGCTCGAATCCGAAGTGCTGCCGAATTACCTGAGCAAGCGCCGCTGGTTTGCATCGAAGGATCAGAAGCTTCATGCGGTGCGGCTCGCTGCATTGACCACCATCGAAGGCGCTGGCTTCGCGTTCACCGAAATCGAAGCGGATCTCGGCGATCACTGTGAACGTTACGTGCTGCCGCTGTCAATTGCATGGGGACAGGAAACGACTTCTCCGCTTTACATGCAGTTGGCATTGGCACGTGTGCGCCGCAATCGCAACATCGGACATCTGACGGATGCCTTCTCGTTGCCTGCATTCACGTATGGCGTGCTGCACAAGCTCGCGGAACGCGCCGTCGTGCCGACCGTGCAGAAAAGCGAGATTCGCTTCCTGCCGACCGAACACTTGATGGAACTCGACTTCAACCCGCAAGAGCCGCCGGAAATTCGCTGGCTCGCGGCAGAACAGAGCAACAGCTCGCTCGTGATCGGCGACAAGGTGGTGCTGAAGCTCGTGCGGCACATCGTCGGGGGCGTGCATCCGGAAGCGGAAATGAGCCACTATCTGACCAAGCTCGGCTATGCGAACACGGGTCCGCTGTATGGCGAAGTGGTGCGTGTGGATCCGGAAGGCGTACCACATACGCTCATCATCCTGCAAGGTTTCATCGACAATCAGGGCGATGCGTGGAACTACGCGCTCGACTATCTGCGCCGCACCGTGGATGAACTCGCTGTCTCCGTCGATAGCGAGCAGAACGCGCCGGAGCACGACAAGGAAGTCGAAGGCTTCGCGGGCTATGGAAACATTGCAGGCGTGATCGGCAAGCGGCTGGGCGAATTGCATGCGGCGCTCGCATCGCCGACGGACGACGAAGCGTTCAAGCCGCAGCGCGCCACGAAGAAAGACGTGAAGGGCTGGCTCGACGGCACGCTCGACTTGCTGAAGTCGGCGCTGGATATCGTCAAGCAGAAGATGGGCGATTTCGGCGCGCACGACCGCTTCCTCGCGCAAAGCTTGCTCGATCGCCGCGACATGCTGGTCGATACCGTGAAGAGCCTGGTCGGCTCGAAGGCCGATGCATTGTGCATCCGTATCCACAGCGACTTCCACCTCGGCCAGATTCTGATGGCGCAAGGCGATGCGTATATCATCGACTTCGAAGGCGAACCGGCGCGCACGCTCGACGAACGCCGTCGCAAAACCAGTCCCTTGCGCGATGTCGCGGGCCTGCTGCGTTCGCTGTCGTATGCAAGCGCCGCTGCGCAGCCGACGACCGAAAATGCGCCCGTGCAAACCGCTGACAGAAAGCGCGCGCTGTTCGAACGACTGCGCGCTTACGCCGAAGAGAGTTTCCTTCAGCAATACAAGGAAGCGATCGCTTTGTCTCCCGAAACAATTGCGGCCGAGGATGTCTTCCAGCCTCTGCTCGATCTCTTCCTGATCGAGAAAGCCGTTTACGAAATCCGCTACGAAGCAGCGAACCGGCCGACCTGGATCGGCCTTCCGTTGCGGGGTCTCGCGTCGTTCGCGAGCCGCCTGCTCGGCGACACGGGCGGGCCGCCCGCACCCGGCACGCGGCCCGTGTTCGAAGCAAAAAAGGGACAATCCGGATGGAACTCACCATGAATAATCGTAGCAAAGCAGGAGCGGATACGAGAAATCCGGCGCACGGCCTCAATCCGCTCGATATCGACGCGCTCATCGAGGCGCGGCATCCCGATCCGTTCTCGATGCTCGGTTTGCATCAGACCCATCAGGGTCATGTGGTGCGCGTGTTTCTGCCGAATGCATCGGGCGTTTCTGTGGTCGATGCATCGAATGGCGAAAATATTGGCTCACTCGCATGCATCCACGATGCAGGTCTTTTCGTGGGCTATGTGACGCGTCCGTGTGCGTATCGCCTGTTGATCGACTGGCACGGCACGCCGCAGGAAACGCACGACACGTACGCGTTCGGCCCCGTGTTGTCGGACGAATGGCTCAACCGCCTTTCGCAAGCGGATCCGTATGCGGTGATGGAATGCCTCGGCTCGCGTCCCGTCATGCATGGCGGCGTCGCGGGCGTGCGCTTCGCGGTGTGGGCGCCGAATGCGCGGCGTGTGTCGGTGGTCGGCGACTTCAACACGTGGGATGGCCGCTGCCATCCGATGCGTCTGCGTCATAACGCGGGGGTGTGGGAGCTGTTCGTGCCGGGCATCGGCGCGGGCACGCGCTACAAGTACGAGATCGTCGCGCGCGAAGGCTGGACGCTGCCATTGAAGGCCGATCCCTGTGCGATGCAAAGCGAGAAGCCGCCATCGACGGCATCGGTGGTGTCGGATGCGGACGCTATCGACCACTACGCTTGGACTGACGAAGAATGGATGGTCACGCGCGGCGGCAAGCAGATGGCGCAATCGCCCATCGCCATTTATGAGTCGCATGCAGAGTCGTGGCTGCGCGTGCCGGAAGAAGCCAATCGCGGCATGAACTGGCACGAGCTTGCCGAACGCCTCATTCCGTATGCGAAGGGCATGGGCTTCACGCACCTCGAATTCATGCCGATTGCGGAGCATCCGTTCGGCGGATCGTGGGGTTATCAGCCGCTCGGACAGTTCGCGCCGTCCGCGCGTTTCGGCACGCCGGAGCAGTTCGCAGAGTTCGTAAATCGCGCACATGAGGCGGGGTTGGGCGTCATCATCGACTGGGTTCCGGCGCACTTTCCGAACGATGCGCACGGGCTTGTGCAGTTCGACGGCACGCCTTTGTACGAACATGCGGACCCGCGCGAAGGCTACCATCAGGACTGGAATACGATGATCTACAACCTCGGCCGCAATGAGGTGAGCGCGTTCCTGATCGCTTCCGGTCTTGCCTGGCTGAAGCGCTATCACGTCGATGGATTGCGTGTTGATGCCGTGGCTTCCATGCTCTATCGGGACTATTCGCGCAAGGCCTGCGAGTGGGTGCCGAACATCTACGGTGGCCGTGAGAATCTCGAATCGATCGCGTTTTTGAAGCGCCTGAATCATGAAATGCGGCACATTCCGGGGGCGATCACGGTTGCTGAAGAATCCACTGCGTGGCCTGGCGTGACTGCGCCGGTCGAAAACGGCGGCCTTGGGTTCGACTTCAAATGGAACATGGGCTGGATGCACGATACGCTGCATTACATGCAGGAAGATCCGGTGTATCGGCAGTATCACCATCATCTCTATACGTTCGGGATGGTGTATGCGTATTCCGAAAAGTTCGTGCTGCCTTTGTCTCACGATGAAGTTGTGCATGGCAAAGGGTCGCTCATCAACAAGATGCCTGGGGATCGGTGGCAGAAGTTCGCCAACCTACGTGCTTATCTGGGGTTCATGTGGACGCATCCGGGCAAAAAACTGTTGTTCATGGGCGGTGAGTTCGGGCAGTTTGCCGAGTTCAATCACGATGAATCGCTGCATTGGCATCTACTCGACGATGCTTTTCATGGTGGCTTGCAGAAGCTCGTGCGCGATCTGAATCAGCTCTATGTGCATGAGCCTGCGCTGCATAAGCTCGATTGCGATTCTCGTGGCTTCAAGTGGATCGTCGGTGATGACAACGGCAATAGCGTCTATGCGTTCCGTCGGACAGATGCCGAAGGGAGTGATCTCGTTGTTGTCTGCAATATGACGCCGGTGCCGCGGCAGGGATATCGCATCGGCTTCCCTCGCGGCGGGCGATGGATCGAGTGCCTGAACTCCGATGCTTCCATCTATGGCGGGTCGAATATGGGTAATGGTGGGGTCATCTATGCGGAGGAGCATCCTAGTCACGGGCGCTCGCAGTCCGCTGCTTTGGTGCTACCGCCTTTGGCGACTATCGTGTTGCGGGCTGATTGAATCTGTTCAAGGTCTTGTCGTGCAAAGCGCCGCTGCTTTCTTTCGGCTTATGCAGTAGCCGCCTCCCCGGCGGGGTAATTTTTTGCGGTTGTGTATAAGACAGACCGGGGATATCGCTGACAGTCTTGTCGGGAATATGGTTGACACTTTGAGGCACTTTGATACCTCGGACACAACCATGCCGTGCACCCCCAAGACACCATGCAACTTCGCCTCGATTTCGTAGAACTGG
>LELG01000470.1 GCA_001045575.1 Candidatus Burkholderia pumila | reverse complement strand
ACCGCGTCAACATGCGAATCCTCGATCGTGCTCGGCGCGCCGGGGCGCGGCGCATCGAGCAGACCATCCAAACGATAAGCAACAAAGTCTGCCGGCCACTTCGAAACGGTTTGTTGAGTGATTCGCAGTTTTGCCAAAACATCCTTATTGTCGACGCCCTTCGCGCACGCCAGCACAATCCGCGCTCGCAACGCCAACGCCTGCGCTGTCTTGCGACGCATTGTCAATGCCTTGAGTTGTTCGCGCTCCGAGTCACTCAACACGAGTTCCGCCTTGGGTCTTCCGCTCTTCGCCACCTCTTGAAGTACGTGCCGTCCATCGCACAGTAAGCAGCTAATCATTCAATTAATTTTTAACTCACAACACTAGATAACGTACAGGTCGACGTATTCATTGACCAGCATTGCTTCGAGCTTTGCCTGATCGAGTGATACATTCAGGATGGCCTGCTGTTATTTCTGCGGGAAACGGCGCGCCAGGTTCGTCCTGAACTTTTCGACGAGCAGCGGAATGCCATCGTCGCAGCGGCGTTTGTGGCCGATCGGATATTCGACCGCGACTTCATCGAGCTTGCTGCCATCCTTGAATTCGACGGTGAGCGCGTTTGCAATCGAGCGCTTCTCCGGATCGTGATAATCTTTAATATACTGCGGGTCTTTGACGCATTCCATCTTCGCGCGCAGCGTATCGATGGGCGGGTCCTGCGCGATGGAATCTTCGTAGTCTGCTGCGGTGAGACGGCCATGAATCAGCGGCACGGCGATCATGTACTGAATGCAGTGGTCACGGTCCGCCGGGTTGTTCAGCGGGCCTTTCTTGTCGATGATGCAGATCGCCGCTTCGTGTGCGCGAATCGTGATCTTGCTGATGTTTTCGACTGACTTGCCTTTGGCGGCGAGTTGCGCATGCAAGGTCATCGCCGCTTCGACAGCCGTTTGCGAATGGAATTCGGCGGGAAACGAAATCTTGAACAGCACGCTCTCCATCACATACGAGCCATACGGACGCTGGAACCTGAACTCGTTGCCCTTGAAGAGCACGTCGTAAAAGCTCCACGTTTTAGCGGTCAGAACGGACGACGGATAACCCATCTCGCTGGTCTTGGCGATCAACGCAAGACGCACGGCGCGCGAGGTCGCATCGCCCGCGGTCCACGATTTGCGCGAGCCCGTACTCGGCGTGTGCCGATACGTGCGCAGCGAATGGCCATCTATAAACGCCAAAGAAACAGCGTTGATAAGCTCATCGCGCGTCAAACCGATCATCTGCCCGACAACCGCAGTTGATGCGAGCTTGACGAGCAAAACG
>LELG01000469.1 GCA_001045575.1 Candidatus Burkholderia pumila | reverse complement strand
AGTATGACTCCCGTTCGGCAAGGCTGGCCGCCACGAGGACGTGAACGCGGGTTAGCATGGCTGCCAGAGCCGCATTGAGTGGGAACGTAACCGCCACTCAACGGTGTATTCCGCCGCAGAGGCCAGCATGGAACACGATAGCACGCTGTATGTGGGTTTGGATGTCCAAAAGATTCGATCACGGTCGCCTACGCGATTGGGATGGGCGAAGTCGAACTGTTCGGCAAGGTCGGCACGATGCAGATTGACGTCGACCGGTTGTGCAAACGGCTACAACTGAAGGCACTTCACATCTGCTTTGTCTATGAGGCAGATCCGTGCGGATACGGCCTCTACCGACGGCTGGTGGATAAAGGCTTTGACTGCTGGTCTGCGCACCATCGCTCATTCCACGTAAGCCGGGTGATCGCGTCAAGACAGACCGCCGTGACGCGATCAAACTAGTCCGCTCGCTGCGCGCTGGCGACCTGTCAGCGGTGCACGTTCCGATGGTGGAAGATGCATCGTTCCGCGATCTGGCACGTGTCTGGTCCTCCGCTAGGGAAGAGCTGAAAGCAGCACGTTGCAGGCTCAAATCGTTTCTGCTTGCCCATGGTGTTCACTATCTCGGCCGTCCCAACTGGGGTCCGACACATGACGCTGGTTGAGCACCTTCTCATTCGACAGCGCCTGGCAGCAACTAGTATTCAACGAACACCGCCGCACGATCGAAGATCGTCTTGCGCAATGCGAACGCCTAGAGCTCGCTTTACATGAGGGCGTCGTCAGTTGGCGGTTCTATCCAGTCGTACTTGCTTTGCAAGCAATGCGCGGGATTAAGGAGCGTCTGCACAATTCGTTTCGGACACGTGTGAAAGGCGTGGATGTAGGCTCGACGAAAATAGTATGCGTTGGAGTCCCTCTCTCCTCACCTCGCACGGCCTGTCTATGCCGAGGTCGGTCACGAAGTCGATACCATCCATCCAGAGATTCTGACTCGCGGCGAGTCGACGAAGATCAAGTTCATCATGCGCGCCATCTCTACGATTTGCGCAGCGCTTTGCGCATCATCCATAAATTGCCCAACGCAAATAACAACGGCGTGATTTGCGCGGTGTTCTTTGCCAGCCCCGGTATCGCGTCTTCACGTAGCCAAGTTGTCCCTTGAGGATTCGGAAGGGATGCTCGACCTTCGCCCGAATGCCGCCCTTCAGTCGTTCGATCTTGTCGTATATCGCATCGACAGGGTCGTTCAGGTTCAGTTTCCTTCGCTTGCTGGGCCGCATCGCAACGTGCCATCGAGTCAAGCCCGCTTGCTCACGCTTTTCCATG
>LELG01000468.1 GCA_001045575.1 Candidatus Burkholderia pumila | reverse complement strand
GTGAACTGCTTGATAAACCTCGTGAGTAGTAATGTGCCTAAGCTGCTGGGTGGCACTAACCAAAACGGTGTGCGGTCGGCTAACGCACTGGAGCATGGGGTTACGTCGTCAACAGGCCGCCGGAGAATAGGTGGGACCTAAGTCAGTCGTGTGACACGCCGGGAACGTGGTAAGCCCGTATGATTGCCTACAGAAGATCGTAGGCAGGCGGACCGCAAGGAACGCTGTTGATTGTGCGGGTATGGAATAACGGAAAAAGCGAACGGTGTCCTGTAATGGGATGCATAGAGGTTGGAACATCACCTCACGCGCAAGCGGGCAGACTTCCGTCTGGTCTACCGTCGCAAGATGGTTGACTACCCTCTAGCAAATAGTGATTGCTGGCGACTTTCGAGTCGTCAGTGTTGGCTTCAATCCCCTTGCGGGAGCAAAACGCTCCCGCAAGGGGATGTTGCTCTCCGCTCGGGATTCACTTCTTAGCGGGAGAGCAACATGAGAGTATCTAGTCGGAAGACTGGGTCTGCGCTTTCACACCCACCGGCCAACTGGCACGCCGTAGATTGGCGTCGGGTTGAACGGAACGTGAGAGGGATGCAGATTCGAATTGCGAAGACGACGCGGGAAGGCGACTGGCGTAGGGTGAAAGCCCTGCAACGGCTGTTGACTCGCACGTTGTCCGCCAAGCTGTATGCGGTACGGCGTGTTACGCAAAACCAGGGTGCGCGAACGGTGGGAGTCGATCGTGAACTATGGGATTCGCCGGAAAGCCGATGGGAAGCCATCGGTAGGTTGAAGCGGCGCGGATATAAGGCACTGCCATTACGGAGAGTCTTTATCCCCAAGGCCAATGGGAAGGAACGCCCTTTGGGTATTCCGACCATGCGGGACAGGGCGATGCAAGCCTTGTATCTGCTGGCGTTGGAGCCGGTAGCAGAATCCACGAGCGACCCGAACTCTTATGGATTCAGGATAAATCGCTCGGCGGCTGATGCCATGTCTCAGATATTCAAGACCATGTGCAAACGGGTTTCGGCCCAGTGGGTACTGGAGGCGGATATCAAGGGATGCTTCGACTGGATCAACCACGAGTGGCTGATCGCCAATGTCCCCATGGACAAAGGCATCCTTCAGAAGTGGTTGAGGGCTGGTTTGATTTATAAAGGCCAGTTACAGGCGACAGAGGCCGGTACGCCGCAGGGAGGAATTATCTCCCCGACGTTTTGGCTAATGTGACGCTGAATGCGTTGGAGTGCGACCTTCTGGCTCACCTAGAGGAGCGATTTGGACGCACGAAGACGAAGAAGCTGAAGGTAAATG
>LELG01000467.1 GCA_001045575.1 Candidatus Burkholderia pumila | reverse complement strand
CGATGCTCACGCTGAACGCCGGCGTCGCCCCATTCGGATAGCGGATGTTCGTGTACGCCGCGCCGATGCCGACCGGGCCTTGCGCATAGTTCAAACCGAAGCTGTACGCGCTGGAGGCGCCTTGCACGGCAGACGTGCCCGTTCCCGTCGTGGGCGAACCCGCGAAGTTCGTCGAGTTCGAGAAGCCATACATCGCGCCGAACGTCACGCCGTGGAAATTGGCGCTGCTGAACTTGACCGCGTTGTTGATGCGGCTCGACGTCAGCTGATCCAGATCGTTGATGTGATACGCGTAATTTCCGGCGGCCGTCTGGCTGCCCATCGTGTAGTTGCTGCCGAGAGAGTCGGTCGAGAACGAGTATTGACGGCCGAAGGTCAGCGAGCCGAAATCGGTCTTCGCCAGACCGACATCCGCCTGACGGCCGAACAACGCGCCGCCCTGCCCGAGCGTGCCGTCGCCGCTGTTGAAGCCGCTTTCGAGCACGAAGATCGCCTTGAGACCGCCGCCCAGATCTTCCGTGCCGCGCAGGCCCCAACGGCTACCTTGCAGGTTGCCGCTGTTCATGGAGTACAGCTTTTGGCCGTTGCTGTTGTTGTTGTACGCGAAGCCAGCGTCGATGATGCCGTACAGCGTCACACTGCTCTGCGCATGTGCGGCGCCTGCGAATGCGCCCAGTGCGGCGAGAGCGAGAAGCGACTTTTTCATTGATTGAATCTCCAAGGAGTGTTTGCGACTTTTGGCAAGGTCACTGTTCTTAGCGCCAGTGTGTTGACGGTCCCTGCCTGCTTCTTAACGAAGGTGACACGTAATGTAACAAAGAGGCTTTAACGGACAAAGGAAAAGGGGCTGGTCCGCCGGACTCATGTGACGTTTACGCAACAGGCGCTAAAATGTTGGTTTTGCAGGATATTTGCGACCCGTGTTTGCCCTAATTACCAAAACAGGTGCTTCATAAGGGGCGATCGGGCGGTCGACGGTGTCAGGTTGGTGCCATATTCGCGATTAGACTTCGAGCCTGTAAACCGGAGAAATCGCACATGCTCCGTGGCCGCTGAACGCGGTATCCGGCAAGCCCGCGCCCCTTCGGCGCCAGTCGATGTGCGCTAAAATTCGCGTTTTCCGCGAGCGTCCGCTCCGTCTGCGGACCATGAAGAGAGAGGTGACACCATGACGCTCGATGAAGTCATCAGCGAATTCGATCGAGGCTTGCGGTCCATGACGGGCGTGAGCCGCATGTCGCGTCCGATTCCTGAATCGACGATGTCGCCTCTGGACGCGACCGGCGATGTCCTCTCGGAACAATCGCAACTCACCGAAGAAGAACG
>LELG01000466.1 GCA_001045575.1 Candidatus Burkholderia pumila | reverse complement strand
GCGCACGTGGGCGTGGACGCACAGTCAGGCTTGGTTCACACGGTTTTATCGGCACGGCGGCTAACGTGCACGATATCAACGTGGCACATGCGTTGTTGCACGGAGAAGAGACGAGTGTTTATGCCGATGCCGGTTACCAGGGCATGGAAAAGCGTGAGCAAGCGGGCTTGACTCGATGGCACGTTGCGATGCGGCCCAGCAAGCGAAGGAAACTGAACCTGAACGACCCTGTCGATGCGATATACGACAAGATCGAACGACTGAAGGGCAGCATTCGGGCGAAGGTCGAGCATCCCTTCCGAATCCTCAAGGGACAACTTGGCTACGTGAAGACGCGATACCGGGGCTGGCAAAGAACACCGCTCAAATCACGCCGTTATTTGCGTTGGGCAATTTATGGATGATGCGCAAAGCGCTGCGCAAATCGTAGAGATGGCGCGCTAAAGTGCGTGGTCGAAAAAATCCCGATGTTCAGCGAAAGTGAGTAGGTGAAAGAATGGCAAATTTACTTTTAATCGGAGCAGGTCCACTCGCCAGAGATTCATATTAAGTAAAAGAGGATTTCAGTAGTCTATCTAGTTAAAATATTAAAATCAATTCGTATAAAATTGCAAAAATTCTAAGAAAGTAAAGCAAATCAACAATGCTTGCCATTTCGATGTTCACATTAGTCTCGAAATAATTCACAATATTGGAGTTCGTCAGCACAATCCGCGGGAACGTATCTCATAGGACAGACAATTTAATTACGAGTAGCGCATATTTTTCGGTAATCGAAAAATCGAGAAAATTTGAATTTGAAGCAGGAGCTTTTATGATTGTCGAAAGTCACAACGAGTGGGATCCCATCGAAGAAATTATTGTTGGAACCGCACTTCATAGTTATGCCCCCGCTTTGATATGGGCTTTTCGACGCCAATTTCGCCAAATGGTATTGATGCGGCGTCATTTTCCGGAAAATATCCCGACAAAATAATTGAAGAGACTGAAGAGGATATTCATAAATTTATTGATGTTTTGGTCAACCTTAAAATAATTTTTCTACACCAGATTGGACGTGCGATCGATTTTTCCCATATAGTGCTCGCGACACCCTGCTAATTGTTGGTGGCAATATAATTGAAACTCCGTGCGTCTGGCGCTCGAGATATTTTGAATCGATTTCCTATAAGCGCCTGCTTATTGAATACATGCTTAATGGTGCAAGCTGGATTTCCGCCCCTAAGCCTAGACTCCCTGACAATATTTACGATCAAAGACGGAATAGCTCCTTGCTACGATTAAACAACGTCGAACCCGTCTTTGATGCTGCGAACGTCCTACGTGCCGGTTACGATAG
>LELG01000465.1 GCA_001045575.1 Candidatus Burkholderia pumila | reverse complement strand
TGGGCGACGGACATCGTGCCCGCATACCGCCGCCGTCATCGAGCATCTGCTGGGCGGCCCGCCAGCATCCACAGCAGGCTTACCGAGCTAGTTGTCGCTGCTTTGGTCGGCCTTGTTCTGGAACGCTTTTAATAATTGATAATTTATCTTATGTCAAATAACAAGCCCGCTGTTCCAAAAAACTCCCGCTCTCGCGCATTCGATGCCATCGCCGCAGCCCGTTCAAACTCTGCCCGCACCTTCATCCCTACTCCCAAGCTTCGCCAGCAAATCCGCACGCACGCTCGGCAGCCAGTGATAACGCTTCAACGCCGGCGCATCGCGCAGCGAATCGACGATAATCAAACCAAGACCCATCGCCTCTTTTTCGGCAAGCTCTCGGGGTTCGCCGCAGCAGCAGTCGCTAGCCTGATGCTCACCGCCTACGGCGGCGGCAGCGAAAGCGCCGTTGATGCGGCTACCGATCTGCCGACGCCACGGCCAAAGCCAGCACGACCAGCTCGATCTTCTACGGCATGAACGGCCACATCACCAACGACGGCGCGTACGACAACACGGCTTATGCGACGCAACTCGCGTAACTGGGCTACGACAGCGAGCAGGCAGCTTATAACGACAGCTATAATATGGGTTGGCAGGTGGCGTTGGCAGGTGGCGCAGACGTACTACAAGTATTACGAAGTCGGCAACGAACTCGACTCCGCCGCGCTCGCGGGCAACTACGACGGCAACATCTGGTATCACTACAGCAACCAGCCGTTCATGGTCGCGCATGGCCTGATGCGCGACCATGATTGCGGGCGTGAAGTCGGTCGATAGCTCGGCGAAGATCATCGTCAACGGTACGTGGAAGCACATCGCGTTCTTTCAGATGCTCGCGAATGGATCGCAGCCTGACGGGTCATCCGACCATCAATTGGGACATTACTGCGTGGCACTGGTACTCGAATTAGGACGACATGACGCGCGCTTGCGGCAGACCTGACCGACAATCTGATGAGGACGCGGTACTACAACTACGCATCGAAGTACAACATCCAGTCCATTCAGGCGTTCGAGTTGTACGACTCACAGGAAGGCAACTACGGCATGGTGCAGAGCGACGGCAAGACCAAGAAGCCGGTTTATACGGCGCTGAAAAGCTTTATCGCAAATCATCCAAAATGTAATCGTCGACCACATTCAAGCATCTAAACCGCCAACCATAGGCCAGCCCGTCGGAAACGAAGTCCATTGACCAGCTCTGATTCGGGCCGGTTGGTAACGGCAGCGGCGTACGTTCGACAGCCGCACAATACGCTTGCGTCACCGCTTACGAACGCTCAGCCCTGCCTTGCTGTAGAGTCG
>LELG01000464.1 GCA_001045575.1 Candidatus Burkholderia pumila | reverse complement strand
TATATTCATCAGCACCCGAGACCTCGAAAAAAGCTCATGCGTTATATCCGCCAATACAACAAGCAAGCTGTCCCGCTGAAGTGGAAGTATTCCGATCCAACTCGACGAATCCAGTGCAATTCATCTGGTTCAATGGACTAGCCTGTAGTTATCCAAGATAATTGCTGTGAGCAGTTGACCAGTTAATATATCAATGTGATCGTCGTACCAGCGACCAGGCACGAAACAAACGTGCTGTTCGAACTAATAGCCGAAAGGTAGGAGCACTGTAACCTACGAATCATTACCGGTACGATAGCATGATATATTTCGTAAACTTTGACGTGAAGTAGACAGGAACGCGTAATACGGGAAAATCGCATGCTGCGTTTGATTTGACGTAGCGGGAGGTGGAAACGTGACAATGGCAACCGGATTGAGGCCTACCGCGAAAGCAAGGCAGAAACCACCGGAACCTACCGTGTGCCCGCCAGTTCTCGACCCTACCATGCCGGCGCAGCTAGGCTCTGGTGTAAACCAGCCGCGCGAAGCTTGCCGCATGGTTTTCCGGAAAGCCGTAGCTGCCGGAACTTTACGTAGCATAAGAAGATAGTTACAACTGCAGTACTAAAAAAGGCGGCTGCGTGTCATGTCCCTCTTCGCTACGCCGCTTTGCCGCTTCGAGACGGCGCCACAGCGTAGGCGAACTGTGAGCAGCGCCGGGTCGGCGGTAGCCATGACCACTGCCTCGCCGTTCGCCCAGAACGCTACGCCAGCCACCGGCAACGCATCGTTGAGCAACGCCGTGTCAAGATGCGGCTCGTCGCCGCGGGTGCGGACGTTCATTTCGATCATGTAGTCGAAGCGCAGATCGATAGCGGCGTGGCCATTGCGCATGCCCCAGTTGTCGAACGGTTCCTCGCGAAGTAGCATCAGCACACGGACCGGATCGATACCACGCAAGGTTACCACATTGTCGACGACGCGGCGATAAAGCCGCCGCTTCGTATTGAGCGAACGCCCAGCGAATAGCGTGATTTCAATCGACAGGTAATGCGTAGCGCCCTGCGGTGCGAAAAAATCCTCGGCGTCGAAGATGCTGTAACACGGGCCTGCAGTTCTTCTCATTCACGCCGAGCGTTGCCTTCAACACGTTGTACACGGTCTCGATAAGACTGATCTTCTCCTGCGCGGTGCGTGGACCGCGTTCCTCGATCTTTACGATGGGCATGTCGTGACCTCTGAACAATGAACGTCGAGCCCTGCTGGCACCGCCTTGTCGATTTCCGCATATAAGCAGAGGTTCCTTAACTGTATAGGCGGGTATCGCATCTCGATCGTCTTTTTAGAGTTGAGCGACGTTCTTCAAGCAAGTTTGAACACGAGCGCCGTTCGCTCTTTCTCTGGTTGTGGTGAGA
>LELG01000463.1 GCA_001045575.1 Candidatus Burkholderia pumila | reverse complement strand
TCTGGGCGGCCGGGCGCGGCGTTGCAGACGTGCAGCGCGCGCAGGCTAAAGGCGCAAACGCGTCCGCTTCCATTGCAACAACGCGCGAGGCAGCTTCGAGGCATGCACTACCTGCGCATCTCTCGCGCGAAAATCATGTGCTCGAGCCGGAATCGAGTTGCCCGGACTGCGGTCAAACAATGCAATTGCTTGGCGAGGACATATCCGAACAACTCGCCCAAGTGGTAGCCGCGTTCAAAGTCATTCGCACGATCCGACGCAAACTTGTTTGTCCATGCTGCAGCGCCATCAAGCAGCAGCTGCCGATGCCGGGGCTGCCCATCGAGCGGAGCATCGCCCACCTGAGTTTGCTGGCGGACACCCTCGTTTCGAAGTACGCAGATCATCAGCCGCTGTATCGGCAATCGGCGAGCGCAGCGCGCGACGGCGTGACACTTGACCGAGCCACCAGTAGGGCTGCTGGGTCGGCCAGTGCGAAGCGTTGTGCGCACCACTGATCGAGGCGTTGCGCCGCTCTATACGATGTCGGCTGCCACAAACTGCATGCGGATGACACGACACGCCGATTCCAGTGCTCGCACCGGGCAACAGGAAAACCCGCACCGGCCGGCTCTGGGTCTATGTGCGCGACGATCGGCGCTCGGGCTCGACGCAGCCGGCTGCGGTTTGGTTTGCATACTCGCCGAACAGGCAAGGCATCCACCCCCCAAACTCATCTTGCCGGCTTCAGGGGGAACGCTACAGGCGGATGCCTACGCGGGCTTCAATGAGCTGTTTCTGCACGGCTCCGTACTGAAAGCAGCCTGCCCATGCTCACGCGCGAAGAAAGTTCTACGATATCCAAGTGCGCACGCCATCCGACACGACGCTAAAGGCGCTCGATTACATTGTTGGCGCGCTGTACGACATCGAAGCCTCCTCTCCATTCGCGACAAGCCTGCGGCCGAACGGCGTCGAATACGGCAGGAGAAAGCCCGGCCATTGCTTCAAATCTATGAATCGTGGCTCAAGGCCAAGCTCGAAACGTTATCGGTCGAAGCCTGAGATTGCCAGGGCAATTAACTACTCGCTCAACCAGTGGTGCACCCTGACGCTTTATTGCGAAGACGGTACGCTCGAGATCGACAATAACATCGCGGAAAACGCGCTGCGTTGTGTAAGCCTCGGCCGGAAGAATTTTTTATTCACCGGTTCCGACAGCGGCGGTGAACGTGCTGCTGCGATGTACTCATTGATTGGCACATGCGCCCTCAATGACATCGATCCGCGCGCTTACCTTCACTTCACTATGTGTTGGCGAGAATCGCTGATCACCGGATCTCGGCCATCGACGAGCTCTTGCCATGGCGTGTGGCTGACAAGTCGAACAAGTCAGCGGCCTCATCACATCAAGCTACCTAGTCGTCCCG
>LELG01000047.1 GCA_001045575.1 Candidatus Burkholderia pumila | reverse complement strand
TTTCCGGTTGCGACGATGTTGCACATTCACTTCATTCAGCAGTGGTTCGGTCTATCGGATCCAGCCATGGAAGAAGCCCTGTACGATATGCCTCTGCTCTGTATTGCGAGTTCGCGGGTCTCGACGGCGCGATGACCCGTCTTCCAGACGAAACGACCATCCTGCGGTTTAGGCGCCGGCTCGAAACGCATGGCATGATATTGCCGCGCAGAGCCTGGCGGTCGTCAATGAACTTTTGTATGGATGATGCGCAAAGCGCTGCGCAAATCGTAGGGATGGCGCGCATGATGAACTTGATCTTCGTCGACTCGCCGCGAGTCAGAACCTCTGGATGGTATCGACTTCGTGACCGACCTCGGCATCGACAGGCCGTGCGAGGTGAGGAGAGAGGGGCTCCCAACGCATATTGTTTTCCGTCGAGCCGACATCCACGCCTGTCGCACGCGTCCGAAACGAATTGTGCAGACCGCTCCTTAGATATCTCCGCTTTTTTTGTGGTTTCACCGATGCTGCGCCAAACCACGCTCCGCCAGATTGAATACTTCCTGTCCGTCGCCGACAACCGGGCAGATTTCGCACTCGTCGAACCTGTGCAACGTTTCCCAGTCGTCGATGACCATCGCTCTGCAAAATCTGGATGATGCGGTCGGCGTGCCGCTGCTGTCGCGCCACGCGCAGCAGGCGCGGCAGTCGGTGGAGCAGGCGGTGATCGCATCACAGGAAATTCAGCACTAAAGCGGTTATAAGGAAAGCGGCCTTCAGGTCGGCGAGATGCCGCTGCTTCACACCGAGGTCGTTCCAGTGCGAAGGATGACACGTCAGCATCAGAATCTGATACCGCTTCGCCGCTTCTGCCAACGCGCGCTTGATGCCTTCGCGGCGCGCATCGTCGGTATGGACGATAGCGTCATCGAACAGAAGCAAGGTCGGACGG
This sequence comes from Candidatus Burkholderia pumila, assembly GCA_001045575.1. Taxonomy (GTDB): domain Bacteria; phylum Pseudomonadota; class Gammaproteobacteria; order Burkholderiales; family Burkholderiaceae; genus Caballeronia; species Caballeronia pumila. The sequence goes on along the minus strand of LELG01000047.1, from coordinate 15,730 downwards.
CCCGCCGATTTCAGCAGGTCCGCATACGCCTGATGCCCGATGCGCAATTCGCACCGGCTGCGCCGCACGAACAACTTCCTGAGCGTATGCGGCATGCCGCCCACGCTTAACTTCACTTCGACCGTCGGTTGACCATCGGGACGATGCACCGGCACAATCGCGCCGAGCGTCGAGACCTTGTAGCGTTCGAGAAAGACCGTGCGGATGCTTCGGCAATCGTGCTTTTGCCTGCCTCGTTCGGCCCGGCGATGATGTTCAACCCCGGCTCGAAGCCATCGATGACGAGTTTGTCCGCCAGCTTCCTAAAGTCCTGAATGACGATGCTTTCGAGGATCATGCCGCCCCCTTCTCATGTTGATCGCGCTGGAATCCCGCCAGCAGCAAGGCCTCGGACACGGCGGCCGCCTTCGTTTCATCCGCCTGCAATTCACGGAACCGCGCAACGACCTTTGCCAGATAACCGCTGCGCGCCGAGCGCGGCGAGGTCTTCCTCGGTCGGCTGCACTTTCAGTTCGGTCGTCGATGAACGCAGCGCGCGCACACGCACGCGCCCGCGCTTCCTCGATGGCGACGTGCACGGCCTGCGCATTCGCGAGGGCGGCGCTGCTGGTGACGCGTACCCGCAGCACATCGACGTCGCTCGTCACGGTGATCGCGGGCGTCAGATCGAGCCACCGATGATTGCCGATGCGCACGCGCTCGACGACCGACATCGCGCCTGAAGACTCGATGCGCACATCGAGCACATACCCCGGCTCGTTCGCGCGGGTCCTGCTCCGGCGTGCCCGCATACTAGATGCGCGGATTCACTTCGTAGACGCGGTGCCAGTCACCCAGTGCGAGGAAGTCGAGGCGCGCGGTGTCGGCACGCCTCGACGCAATATAGGATTCACGGAGTCGATGCCTTCCTGAAGAATGCCGTTCACGCTGTGCCATGCGCAATACCGATGCGCAGGTGTCCCGCGGGCGTTTCGATCCGATCGAAGAATTCGGTCGTGTGTCTACGTGTTGCGTTGTGTCAGCGGCGCATGGAGCATCGTGATTGCAGAGCAGCATGAACCACGGCCCGCCGTACGCGCCCAGCGCCGCGAACAACTTGCGGATGACTGTGCCCGATACCGTCTGCTGATCGAATGTATCGCCCACAACGAGTACCGCGTCGACCTGACGCCCGGCCGCCAGTGCCGCGATCTGCCTGACCGTTTCGAAACGCGCCTCGGCCAGATGCGCCGCTTCTTCCGGCGAAAACTGGCACGAACTGGGTGCCGATCTGCCAGTCCGCCGTATGCAGGAATTCCATGTCGTTCCTTATAGTCCTTGTTTTGATCCATGCGTCTTGCATCGAGCGCACGATTCTATCGAACGCCGCTGAACACGCGCCCCGTCCATTTAAGCAGCCGAAAGGGACACACTTTATGTACTTTTGCGCAATTCTTTTTTGCAAGTGGTTCATCATCGGCATATGTTTCAATCGCGGCAGGGAACGCGGTCGTGATCGCGCGGTCGTTTCTGATGCTGCAACGGCCATCGTGCTGCACTAACATGTGACTTCGAATCGGCCGTCGCCGCTCCTTGTGGCGCTCCTCAAATTATCTATCCGCGCGATGAAACCCGAAACGATCTGGCTCGACGAGTCCTACGGTTGCGAAGGCTGGTGCGACGAAATGGCCAACCGCATCGCCCGCTTCGACTGGACTGGCACGGCCCTCGGTCCCATCGACCAATGGTCGAAGAGCCTGCGCGCCGCGGTGCAACTGCTGCTGGGCGCCGCCCGTGCCGCTCGTGATGCTGCCGTCCCGGCACCATGATCTATAACGACGCCTACTCGCGCTTCGCAGGCTGCGAACGCCTGCACGAGTCGATGAAAGCCGCCACCTGCGGCGGCGACGGCAAGCATCCAGTTCGAGTTCCGTCTCCGCATGCCGGACGGCCAGTACCGCTGGGCGCTCTTCAGCGGACGCTGCGAGTTCGATGCCGCCGGCCATCCGATGCGCCTGCCCGGCGTGGTCGTTGATATCCACGCAAGAAAGATCGCCGAAGACAAACTGCTCAGGCTCACGCAGACGCTCGAAGAACGCGTGGCGGTCGCGGTGTCGGCGCGCGTCGAGGCCGAAGAGCGCTTCCGGCAGGTGCAGAAGCTGGAGGCCATCGGCAATCTGACGGGCAGCGTAGCGCACGACTTCAACAACGCCCTGCAGATCATCTCGGCAAACCTGCAACTCACCGAGCTTCAGACGAAGGACAACCCCGAGCTGCTGCGCCGCCTGCACGTGGTCGGCGAAGCGGTGGACGCGTGGCGGCAAGCTCGCCGCGCAAATCTCGCGTTTGCGCGGCGTCAGCCGCTGAATCCGGCGGTGGTGAATCCGGTGAAACTCGTTACCGGCACGGGCGAGTTTTTGCAGCGTGCGCTGCCGGAATCGATGCAGTTCAAAATTCGGTTGCCGACGATGTCTGGAATCTCTACGTCGATCGCAATCAGCTGGAAAACGCGCTACTGAACCTCGTCATCAATTCGCGTGATGCGATCTAGAAAGGGGCGGCGACATTTCGCTCGAAGTGTCGAACGCGACGATCGGCGATGCAAACGCGAACGGCCACTCGATGCCGCCGGGCGAATACGTGCGCCGCGCCGTCACCGATGACGGCGCGGGCATGCCGGAGACCGTGAAGGCGCGCATGTTCGAACCGTTTTATTCGACCAAAGCCGAAGGGCAAGGCACGGGTCTAGGCCTGAGCATGGTCTATGGCTTCGTGACGCAAAGCTCGGGTAGCGTCGACGTGCAGACGAAGATGGGCGAAGGCACGACCGTCGCGCTGTATTTTCCGCGCTGCAAGGAGATCGAGGCGGCGAACACGCAGACAGTGCGGCCGCGCGCATCGAAGGGCGGAGAAGTGGTGCTCGTCGTCGAAGACGATGCCGATGTGCGGCTCGCGGCCATCGACATGCTCGCGCAGCTCGACTACAAGGTGCTGTCCGCGCAGGATGCGGACTCGGCGCTGGAGACCTTGCAGAAGACCGAGCATATCGATTTGCTGTTCACGGATGTCGCCATGCCCGGCACCATCCGCGCGAACGAGCTGGCGCGGATTGCGAGTGCGCTGCCGTATTGCGCGAGTGTGGTGTTCGCATCGGGTTATACGCGCGACATCATCTTTCACGAAGACAAGCTTGATGGAGGCGTCGTGCTGCTGAAGAAGCCTTATAGCTTCGATGATCTTGCGCGGACGATTCGGCAGGCGCTGGATAGCAATCGCTGATTTTTCGCACGCGCGTTTCGGTTCAATTGCCAGAAAGCGGGCTTTTTCCGGGGCATTGGCTCGGTCCGCGGCGACTAAGATGAACTCATCTCCACGCTCGCCCGTCCCCGAACGGCCGAGCGACTTTGCTGTGCCATGCGAACATCCCTCTCGTGTGGCACCTTTTCTTTTGGGCAGCTCGTTCAGGCACGCTGCGCGGCACGCAATACAATCCCCTGCTGACTACCGCCCCTCGCCCACCCCTCACCCAAGGAAACGCCCATGACCCAAAACGCATCCCTGAAATCGCTCGCAGGCAAAACCGCGCTCGTCACTCTGGATCGACGAGCGGCATCGGGCTCGGGGCATTGCAACGGCGCTGGCGCTGGCGGGCGCGAATCTCATGCTCAACGGCTTCGGCGATATCGACGGCGCGCTCGCGCAGATCGAGGCGGCCGGCGTCAAGGCCGTCCACCACAACGCGGACATGACGAAGCCCGAAGAGATCGAAGCGATGATTGCGTTCGCCCTAGAAAAGTTCGGCTCGCTCGATATCCTCGTCAACAACGCCGACATTCAGCACGTCGCCACCATCGACGAATTCCCGGTCGAGCACTGGGACGCGATCATCGCCATCAATCTCAGCTCGGCCTTTTATATACCATGCGCGCCGCGCTGCCCATTATGCGCGAAGCGGGCTGGGGCCGCGTCATCAATATCGGGGGCATGGGGCTGATGGGATCGGTCGGCAAGTCGGCGTATGTCGCGGCCAAGCACGGCATTCTCGGCCTGACGAAAGTGGCCGCGCTCGAAAACGCGCGCACGGGCGTGACCGTCAACGCCATTTGCCCGGGCTTCGTGCATACGCCGCTGGTGCAGAAGCAGATCGATGCCATCGCCACGCGCGAGTCCATCAGCGACGACGCCCGCGCAAAGCTGCTCGGCGAGAAGCAGCCGTCGGCGGAATTCGCCACGACGAAGCAGATTGGCGAACTGGCCGTGTTCCTGTGCTCGGATGCCGCCAGCGAGATGCGCGGCGCGGAACTGAAGATCGACGGCGCGTAGACAGCTCAGTAAAATTTCGAGGCCGCGCGCGGTGCCAGTGCGCGCGGCTTGATACCATCGAAAGATCGTAAAAACCAAGGAGCATCACCGATGACCGCCGAAAACAATCGCGCAGAAGAAGCGCATGCGATGGAACGCATCGTCAACGCGACGCGCCAGGTACAGGCCGCGTTTCTATCGCTGCAAAAGCAGTTTCCCCCGGAAGGCGACGGCCGCCCGTCGCAAATGGCACTGACCACGTTCGACGCCGCATTGCAGGAACTCGAAGACGCGCAAACTTCGTTCGACACCATGCTCAACGACTTGTTCGACGGCAATCGTTAGGCGTTCTTCAGCTCAGGCATGTCTTCTGACGATGCCGATGGCGAAGACGGCCCGATCAGCGCGGATTCGCCGTCAGCCTCCTTGAGGCCGCGCCAGGGCACGCCATTGGTCGATTGACGGCGCGCCGCCGCCGCGCACAAGTCGCCGGAACTCCTGCGCCTGAATCGCTTCGGGCAGATTCCCGTGCTCATCGACGGTAAGCGCGTCATTTCCGATTCCAACGCCATCCTCGTTTCTCTGGCGACAAAAACGGACGCGACCCAATGGCTGCCCGACGAGTCATACGACAGATAATCGCCGATCACCTGATACGCGCTGCCTTTCGCCTTGTTCTCGGCGATCAGGCCGTAGAGCAGAACGTGGCGAAGGCGTCGGACTGGCCGCTGGCGACTTGCGCGTGATCACCGACCACTCGCAGTTGCATGCCGAGCCCGAACTTCTCGTTCAGTGCGTGCATGGCTTTTTCGTTCGTCGTGCCCGCGGTCACCGCGATTTTTTCTGTGCAAGATCACGAAACGATGCAATAGGCGAGCCGCGTTTCACCATGACCTTCGTGCCCGCGACGAAGAAAATCGGCGAGAACGCCACGCGCTTTTGCCGTCGGCGTTACTCGTCGTCGAGCCGCATTCGAAATCGACGCGCACGCTCGCCACGGCATCGATACGATTGTCGGACGTCACCGGCACCCATGAATGTTCACGGGCTTGTGGATCGACGTTTCGATCGCGCTCACCAGCGACTTGCACAGTTCGATGGAGTAACCGATGGGCCACTTGCGCGCATCGAGATAAGAAAACGGCACCAACGATTCACGATACCCGATCGCAATGCTGCCCGAATCGCGCGCCTTGGCGAGCGTGCCGCTCAAGGTCGCGGGCGCGTAAGTGTCGTAGACGGGAGGCGACGGTTGATCGTCATCGGCTGCGAATGCAGCAGCGCACGCGGTCATCAGAAAAGCCATGCAGAGCATCTTCATAGCATCGTCTCCTGTTCGATGCGCGCTTCGTTGGCGTCCGCATCGGTCGCCAACAGCAGTTCGCCTTCCCATTTCGCCACGACCGCGCTCGCAATGGAATTGCCGACGGCGTTCGTGGCGGAGCGGTCCATGTCGAGGAAGGTATCGACGCCGAGAATCAGCAGCAGGCCCGCCTCAGGAATATTAAATGAAATAAGCGGCGTCGCCGCAATTACCACGAGGGACGCGCGCGGCACGCCCGCCATGCCCTTTCGATTTCAGCAGGATACTGAGGCCGTTGACGGCCACCGTCGCGGCCATCGCGGCCATCGCGGCGAAGACCGCGAGCGGCGCGAGCTTCATGACATAGCCGGTGATCTTGAGCACCACATGCGAAAGCTGGTCGATGGCCGCGAGCAAAATCTTGCCCTTCTCGCCGAGCGCGGCCAGCGCCACGCCGAAGAACATGGAGAACACGACGATCTGCAAGATCTCGTTGTTCGCCATCGCTTCGGCAAACGAACGCGGAACCATGTGGCTCACGAAGTCCTTCACCGTGAACTTGGACGTTGCCAGATTCGCCGATGCGCCGATATCCGGCAACAGCAAGCCGAGGTTATCGCCGGGACGCAGAACGTTGGACATCAACAGCCCGAGCAACAACGACACGAGCGATGCCGTCACGAACCACGCAAACGCCTTGGTGAACACGCGCCCGACCGAAGACGCATCGCCCATATGCGCGATGCCGACGACCAGCGTGGAGAACAAGAACACAAGCGGCCCGATCAGCAGCTTGATGAGGCGCAGAAAGATATTCGACATCAGCAAAATGTAGCCTGCTATTCGGTGGCGATTTTCTTGTCGGGGAATTTCGCAAAGATCATCCAGCCCGCGCCGATGCCGAGCACCATCACGATGAGAATCCAAACAGCTGCGGAATTTTTCTTTATTTTCAGGCCTCCTTGGTTTACACTTTTTGCAAATGGTCGGATGTTTATTGCGCAGATGAATATGAAGAGTGCGGCAGCATGCGCCTAGCTTAAGCCTTTCTAAAAACTTCGGGTGGGAAGAATTGAAAGCCTCTGCGATATCCATCAAAACACTGTGAACGATGACGCGGAGGCATGAATGGCGGGCTTCAACGAGCGCACTCTGAATGGCATCAGCGTGTTCGCGGCCATTGTCGATGCCCGGCACCTTTGCCGCCGCGGGCGAACAACTCGGCATGTCTCGCAGCCGGGCGTGAGCCGCGCCATCGCGCATCTGAAAGCGCGGCTAAAGATACGCTTGTTCGATCGCACCACGCGTACCGTTTCCCTGACCGACGATGGCCGCCGCTTCTTCGAACACGTCATGCCGCATCTCGTGGGATTGGAGGATGCGGCGGCAACGGCCATCAGGCGGCGCAACCGCCGTGCGCAGCCGCCTGCGCGTGAATGTCGATCCGATCTTTTCGCGCTTGTTGCTCGGGCCGCGACTCGAAGCGTTTCTGAGCGCGCATCCCGAACTGGAGCTGCTCCCGCGCGACCGTCTGTCTGGGGGACATGATCGCCGATAGCTTCGATCTTGCCGTGCGCTTCAGCGAGCCGCGCAATTCGAGCCTCGTCGCGCGCAAGCTGCTGGATACGCCGGTGCGCACCGTGGCCGCGCTGTCGTATATCGAACGTCACGGAAGGCCCGCGACGCCGCAAGCGCTGGCCTCAGATGCGCACACTTGTATCGAGTTCGTGATTAGGAAACGGTCCTTATGCGTGGGAGTTTCATCGCAAGAAGAAGCGCATGATCGTGGAAACGCGCGGCAAGCTCACGCTAAACGATTCCGGCACCATGTTGAGCGCGTGTCTGTCGGGCTATGGCATTGCGCAGATACTCATGCTCGGGCACGAGCATCTGCTGGAAGAAGAACGCCTGATCGACCTCTTTCCCGACTGGCCCGACGAACGCTTTCCGCTCTATGCGTTTCATCTGTCGCGGCATCATCCACCCGCTAAAACAAGGGCTTTTTTCGATCTCGTCGTTACGCTGACCTGACGGGCCAGTGAGCCGCTTCACAACGCGACGAGCCTTCCGCGCCGCGCGCTTTCGATGATGGCCGACAACGTCGCCGCATTGTCCAGGCTCGTCTGCGCGTAATACGCAATGGCCGCTTCATCATGCGACTTCACCATGCGCGCGAAGCTTTCCGCTGCGAAGAAGAAGCCGCTGCCCGTCTGCGATTCGACCTGCTCGAACGGAATCGTATTGGCGATGCCGCGACGCACGCGCAACTGGCTCGGCAGATAACCGTATGCGTCGCCTTTCGCTTCATCGCTCGTGTGATTGAGGAACTCGGTGTCAATGGTGCCATCCGTGCCGACGATCGTCGCCATGCGATGATTCGCGCCATCTATCGCGCAGGAGAATTGCGCGTGGCGGCCATCGGCGTAAAGCAGCGTCGCCATGAGGCTGATATCGACGTTGCTGTCCGCCCATGTCGCCACCGCCTGCACACTTTGCGGCGCAGTGCCCATCACGAGATCACGAGGCGAATGAAGCTCAGCGTGTAGCTGCCTGCATCGAGCAGCGCGCCGCCGCCCAGTTCCGGCTTCAGGCGGGATGTTCGTGCCGGGCTTGCCCACCGTGAAGCCGAAGCTCGCCTGCATGCTGCGCACCGAACCGATCGCACCTTCGCCGATCAGCGTCATCATCGCGGCGGTCTGCGGCTGGAAGTAGTACGGAAAAGCTTCGAGCAGCATGACGTCGTGCTTGTCGGCGGCATCGAACATGCTTTCGGCTTCCGCGCAGTTCAGCGCGAGCGGCTTCTCGCAGAGAATGCGCTTGCCGTGTTCCGCCGCCTTGATCGCCCATTGCGCATGCAGGCTGTTGGGCAGCGGAATGTAGACGGCGTTGATTTCCGGGTTGGCGAGCATCGCTTCATAATCGTTGGGTTTCACATCACCCTTGAATTGCCTTGCGATGTTCGCGCCGCCGAGCATGCCTAACCGTAAGCCGTTTGTCATGACATGACGGTGTCTCCTTCAGGTTAACTATATAGTTAACTGCACCGTATCATACTTGAGTGTTTATCTAACATTCGCCAGTTCTTTCGTCGCGGGTCGCGTCAGCGCGCGCAAGCCATGCAGCGACACCGAAAGCCCGCTGACGTCCGCGCGATTCTTCACGTCGAGCGTCGCGTAATGACGCTGCGCCACGCGTAATGCGATGGCGAGTCCGAGACCGCTGCCCTGACCCGGCGTGCCTGCGCATCGATAGAAACGGTCGCACACGCGTTCGATTTCTTCTTCTGCGATGCCCGTCCCCGTGTCAATCACCGTCAGCGCAATGCTTTCCTTTCCTTATCGCGCCGTAAGATGAGATCGACGCGCCCGCCGGCGGGTGTATGGCGAATGGCATTATTGAGCAGATTGTTGATGAGCACCGCGAACGTGTGCACATCGCCGGAAATGGTGAAGGCGTCGTGGTCGTCTTTCGCCTGTTCGAGTTCGAGACCGAGGTCGATGGACTTCGCCTCCGCCAGCAGCGAGAAATCGCTGATACGCGCTTCGCAAACCGTGCGCAATTCATGTGCGGCATCGGCGACGAACGTGCGTTGCGCCTGCGAGGCTTCGTTCAGGCGCGTGAGCAGGCCGTTCAATGCATCGACTAGCGGACGCAATTCCACGGGCATCGGTGTGATGGTCACCGATTCGAGCGACTCGGGCGAGCGCTCCTTGAGCACTTTGGAGAGTCATCACACGGGCGTGAGTCGGCGCGCGACGACGAACAGCACGATCATCACGATGACCGGAATCAGCAGCGCCCAGCGGCCAGATGATGCGCAGCGCCAGCGTCACCGCGAGATCTTCACGAACGGAAAACGGCTGCGCGACCTGCACATAGCGGTCCGCCTGCGTCACGCCGAATGCGCGCCAGCTATTGCCTTCGCGCTCGACGGAGCGAAAGTTATCGCCGAAGCGCGGCAGTTCGGGTTCGCGCGGCGAGTGATAGATGAGCCGCCCGCTGCGGTTCCAGATGTCGATGACGAGCCGGTCGTCCTCGATGCCTTGCAGATCGTGGCTGCGGCCTTCGGCGGTATCGTTCGCGGTGATGTTGTGTGGCAGCGAGTGCGCGACCGTGCTCAGCTCGTAATTGAACAGTTCGCTCGCTTCGGTGCGCGCGGTGCTGAAGATGCTGTAGCCCGCCGCGAGACCGAAAATGAGCAAGCCGAGCAACCAGCGCCGAATCGACGTCATCCAATCCAATCCTCTTTAACCGATACCCCATGCCGTGCACGGTCACGATCTCTTCCGAGCGCCGATCTTGCGCCGCAAGCTATGCACATGCACTTCGATGGCATTGCTGCCGATTTCCTCGCCCCAGCCGTATAGCTTTTCTTCGAGTTCGTTGCGGCGGAACACGCGCGCCGGTTCTTCGATCAACGCTTGCAGCAACGCGAATTTACACGGCACGAGATTGAGCGTGACGCCCGCCTTGCTCGTTTCGTGCGCGGCGGGATCGAGCGTCAGTTCGCCGTGCTCATACACCGGATAGCTTGTGGCCCGTGCGCCGCCGCAACAACGTGCGCACGCGGGCAGCGAGTTCGTCGAGGTCGAAGGGCTTCATGAGGTAGTCGTCGGCGCCGGTGTCGAGGCCGCGGATGCGGTCGTCCACAGCATCGCGCGCGGTGAGGATCATCACGGGCTCGTTCCCGTCTGATAATGCGCAAGCACGTCGAGGCTATCACACCTGGGCAGATTGAGATCGAGCAGCACGAGGTCGTACACGCCGTTGCCGAGCGCCAGTTCCGCCGCGCGGCCGTCCTGGGCCCAGTCTACGGTATAGCTCCGGCGACGCAGCGCGGCACTCACCGTTTCCGCGATCATCTCGTCGTCTTCAATCAGTAGCAGGCGCATGTGGGTTCTCCAGTCTCGTACTCGGTCACATTCGCCGCCAATTGTCCTTTCGATTTGCTTAAGCGCCACTTAAGGCGAGACGCGTTCATCGACGCACTATTACGGCAATCGTGAACAGGGCTTTTTGGCGGCAAAGGTAAGGGTTTGCGGGATTTGGCTTTTTATGGGCCCGGGCGTTTGGTTTGAGCCCATGAAATAAGGGGCTTTCTTCGTGTTGAAGCCTGACCCGCACCCTTGAGATGAGCGTTTTCGGGAACCTGCAAAAGGTGAGCTACTCGGGCGCGTTTTACGAACCTTGAAAAGCCTTCAATCCGCATCTAACCTCGAATGCAACCGAAGGAACACGCCAATGGATTTGATCGATGCGCCCCGCGCTCATGTCGTGGAAGATTATGTGCCGGGTTGCATCGGCGATATTGCGTGTTTGCATGCGCGTTTTATGCGCGGCATGCGGGCTTCGGCGTGTATTTCGAACGCAGGGTCGCAACTTAGCTCGCCGCGTTCGCGCAAGCCTTGCCCGCGGAAGGCAAGGCGTTATGGCTCTTGAAAGACGAACGCGTGCTAGGCTCGCTTGCAATCGATGGCGACCTGAAGGAACGCGTCGCACATTTGCGCTGGTTCATTATCATCGACGATACTTTGCGCGGCGCCGGCATGGGCCACGAGTTGATGTCGCACGACGGAGCGCGGGAACAGTTCGCCGAGCATCGCGCCGACGGTGCCACCGTTGAGCGAATGCACGATCGAGAACGCGGTGACGACCGAGAGCAGCGTCGCGGTCGTCGGTGATTTGTTCAGCAGCACGAAGGCGGGATAGATCGCAAGCGTTAGCAAAACACGCGCGTGGTCTGCGCAAGCTTGTTCCGTCCGATGCGGTGTCCGACACATAACCGCCCAGCGGCGCGAGCACGAACAGAATGGCGCCGGACACACAGCCCGAGAGCATTGATGTCCAGCCGGGAAGCCCGAGCGTCTTCACACCATAGATCGACAGATAGAACACGATGATGAAATGCGCCGACGTGCTGCCGATGGTTACACCGAGTCCCGTCAGCACGGCACGCAAATGGTGGTCGCGCAACACGGTGAACAGAGGCACCGTCTCTTTCTTGACGGCGACGCTCTCATGAGGCGCTTCTTCCAACGTACGGCGCAGCCACCAGCCAACCGGCACGATGGCCGTGCCGATGATGAACGGCACGCGCCATCCCCAGCTTGCGAGCTGCGCCGTGCTCAACGAAGCGCTCAGCGCCACGCCCGTCAACGCGCCCGCGAGTGCCGACAAGCCCTGGCTCGCAAACTGCCACCATGCATGAAACCGCGCCGGTTCGCAGGTGCCTATTCGAGCAACAGCGTGGTCGATGCGCCCACTTTGCCGCCCGCCGAAAAGCCCTGAATCAGGCGCGCGAGACGAGCAACACCGGTGCGGCCACGCCAATCTGCGCGTACGTCGGCGCGACGGCGACCATGTCTGGCGCGATTGCCGCAATGCCGGGAATGACGGGTTCGACTGACAACATGGGGACTCCTTTGCGCTAAACGTCTAAACAGATGCCCTCAGCATATAAAGTCGAAAAGCAAACCTAAAAGACAGTAAATTAAATGCGCCTCCGATTTTCGGTATAAACCCTATTCAAACCAATGAAAATCCACCAATTGCGCGCTTTTCTGACGACCGCCGAACAAGGCAGCATCCGCGCGGCGGCGCGCACGCTGCATCTTTCGCAAGCTGCGCTGACGAAGACCGCCAAGGAACTGGAATCGGATCTCGGCGTGCAATTGACCGCATTCGGGCAACAATTGCGGATGCGCGCAGTCGGTTACGAAGGCTTGCTGCGCGCGCACGATCAAGCAGCGGCAGAACATGGAAGCGGTGCTGACGGGCATCGTGTCGCTGCTGCATCAGGCGGGCAAGCTCGTGTTGATCGAAGGCGTCGAGACGGAGCATGAAGCGCAACTTGCGCTGGCGGGCGGCGCGGACTTCGTGCAGGGCTTTTTCTTTGCGCGGCCGCATCCGGGATTGGCGGATAGCATGCATGCGAAGACGGTGATCGGTGAATTGACGAAGCGGTATCGCTTGCAGACGGAAGCGCGCGAGCGGGGCGTGTCGGCGCGGCTTCGCCGTATATCCGCGTGTTCGAGCGGGCGGCGAAACGGCTGGCGGCGGACGAACCGCTGGAAGAAGTGTGCTGGAACTTCCTCCCGCTCGACAATGCGGCGCGCTGCTTTTTACTCGATGCCAACGGCAAGCAGGCCGGACGCAATGTCGTGCTGCGCGCGGATCGCGCTTTCTGCCGCTCGTCGATGCGCAAGGTGCGAACTGGCTGCGTCGTCCGTACTTTCGCAAGGCGCTGGGCGATCCCGAGCGCATGCATGTGACGAAGCCGTATCTGTCCATCAATGAAGTGATGCCCTGCGTGACCTTGTCCGTGGAGACGCGGTTGCAGGGCAAGCGGTGTGTGTTGTGCGGAGATATCGACTGGATGACCGACGACTTGCTCGACTGACTATTTCGCTACGACGATCGGGATCATCTTCGGCGCTTTGATCGTATCGATGGACGCGCGCACTGCATCGCCCGTCGCCGCTTCGATGCCGATCCGCGCAGCGATATCGCGTTCGCTGCGCTTGACTATCCCGACGTTGGCGAGCTTCACATGGCCGTAGCCGCGCACGCGCTCGCAAATAGCGCGGCGAGTGCTTTCACGTCGTTTGCGTTGGCGGCGTCGAGCTGCGACAAGGCGTGCGTCATCGTGGTTTTAAAGTCATCGGCAAGCTCGCGCTCCATGCGGCGTTCGAGCGTTCTGCTGAACGGGTCGAGCACGCTGCCTCTCAGTGCGCGGAACTTCGACAAGCCGCTGAGAATCGGCCACATCACATCCATTGGCCGAAGACTTTCTTTTTCGGCACTTCGCTGTGCGTGAGCGAAGGCGGCGCGAGATTGAACTTCAGCGTGTAGTCATCGCCGGCGACACCTTCGAACTGCGCGGACAATGCAGCGCGGAACGAAGGATCGGCGTGAAGGCGTGCGACTTCGTATTCGTCTTTCACGGCGAGCAGTTTGTAGAACGTGATGGCGATTGCGCGCTTCACTTCTTCGTTCGACGAAGCTTGCGACAGTAGCGCCCGATACCGCTTCACGTACTTGAAACCGCCATAAGTAAGCAGGCGCGTTTCCCGATCGCGGATCAATTTGTCCAGCGTCATTTCCGCCTGCGTCACACGCTCGGCCAGCACATGCGAAGTCAGCGATTCGAGCGCCTTCGTGTCTGCCGCCGCCAGTCGTCCGATCGCAAACGCCAGCTTGTTCGTCGTGACCGCGACATTGTTCAGTTCCAGCGCGCGCATCAGCGCCGCATGTGAAACCGGCACCAACCCAAGCTGCCACGCAAACCCGAGCATCAGGATAATTTGCGCCGATGGTATCGCCCAGGAAACGCTGCGCGAGCGCTTGAGCATCGCAACTACGCATGGCGTTTTGCACATCGACGCCCGCCGCATGATGCATATTGTCGAGCAGCGCATCGGCATGAAGATTGGCTTCAGGGTTCTGCACGAAGCTCGCGTTCGGAATAGCGTGCGTATTGACGACGATTTTCGTCCTGCCATGCTGCACCGTCTGCAACGCTTCCGGACTCGCGCCGACGACCATGTCGCACGCGAGCAGCAAATCGGCCTGCTGCGTATCGATACGCACCTGATTTAGCAGCGCGTCCGTCGCGGCAAAACGCACGAAAGAAAGCGCCGAGCCGCCTTTCTGCGCAAAGCCCATGAAATCCAGCACCGATGCGCTCTTGCCTTCCAGATGCGTCGCCATGCTGATCAAAACGCCGACCGTCACCACACCCGTACCGCCGACGCCCGTCACCAGAATGTCGTAAGGTGCGTGGTTGAGATGCGTTTGCGACATGGTTAAAGCATCGACGCGGCGCGCGAGTTCGGCGAGATCGAACGCGTAGCCTTCCGCTTTCTTCAACTTCGTGCCTTCGAGCGTGACGAAGCTTGGGCAGAAGCCGTTCACGCACGAGTAATCCTTATTGCACGACGATTGATCGATGCGGCGCTTTCTTCCCAACTCGGTTTCCATCGGCTCGACGGAAAGACAGTTGGACTGCACGTCGCAATCGCCGCAACCTTCGCACACGGCTTCGTTGATGCAGGCGCTTGTCGGTATCGGGATACGCCTGCTTCTTGCGCCTGCGCCACTTTTCTGCCGCGCAAGTCTGGTCGTAGATGAGAACGGTGACGCCGGACGTATCGCGCAGACGCCGCTGCACATCGCCCAGTTCGCTTCGATCATGAAACGTCGTCCCGCGTGGGAATTGATCTTCCTTGCCGATGTACTTCGAAGGCTCATCGCTTACCACGACCAGCCGCGCGATGTCTTCCGCCTCCACCTGCCGCGCGATCTGCGGCACGGAAATGCTGCCATCGACAGGCTGACCGCCGGTCATGGCGACGGCATCGTTATAAAGAATTTTGTATGTGATGTTCGCGCGCGCCGCGACCGCCTGATGAATGGCGAGAATGCCGGAATGGAAGTAGGTGCCATCGCCGAGATTCTGGAAGACGTACGGCGTCTTCGTGAACATGGAATGCGACGCCTAGTCCACGTCTTCGCCGCCCATCTGAATGAGGCCGGTCATGTCGCGCTCCATCCACGACGCCATGAAATGACAGCCGATGCTCGCCTGCGCCACCGATCCTTCCGGCACTTTCGTCGACGTATTGTGCGGACAGCCCGAGCAGAAATAGGGCGTGCACTTCACGGCATCGGCGATATTGGAGAGGATATGTGGCGCGACGAGATCGACCACTTTGTGTCGCGCCGATCCAGCGCGGGCTTATGACGCGCGAGCCATTCCGCGAACACGGGCAGCGCGCGCGACGGCCTCAGTTCGCCGAAGGCGCTGAGCAAGGGCGCGCTATCCTGCGCGTTTTTGCCGATGACAACCGGCCGCGCGCCATGCGCCCGGTTATAAAGATGCGCTTTGATCACTGAACTGCCCCCCAAAAGTTGGACATCGATCTGACCTTTTGGGGTGTTTTTCATGGCGAAGTACAACGAGCAGTTCCGGCAGCAAGTAGTTGATGAGTACCTCGCGGGTGGCGTTGGGACAGAGGTGCTGGCAGCGCGATATGGAGTTGGGCGCTCTGTGCGTCGCCGCTGGATTGCGAGCTATCAAGAGGCATGGCAGTGCCGCACTCCGCAAGAAGTCCAGCCGCTACGATGCATCATTCAAGATGGCGGTGC
>LELG01000462.1 GCA_001045575.1 Candidatus Burkholderia pumila | reverse complement strand
CTTGGCCTTCCATCGTTGCGTCGATAGCCGGGCAACCGATCACCAATCCGAACCGCTGTGTACGGACCCTTATGCGCGGTTGTGTGGGAGGGGCGGGCCATGAGGCCCGCCCCCCTATACCGATCCTGTACAAACCCGTTTGCGCGCCTTGCGAGTTTGCCCGCCTAACGTTTCGTTGCCGTGACGACACAAGGGAGCACAATTGTGCTCCCTTTATCTTTTCGATGCCAGTTTTTTTCAGGCAGTTTTGGCCTCGTTGAGCTTCAGCTCGTCGATCATGCGGGCGCGCATGATGCACTTCTGGACCTTGCCGGTGACGGTCATCGGCAACTCGTCGATGAAACGGATGTAGCGCGGAATCTTTTGTAGTGCGCGATTTATCCTTGGCAAAACGCGCGCACATCGTCTTCGCTGATGCTTTCGCCCGGGCGCGCGACGATCCACACGCAAACTTCCTCGCCGTATTCTGCCGTATTCTGGTCTGGCGCGCCGAAGGCTTGCACGGACTGAATCTTCGGATGGCGAAACAGGAATTCCTCGATCTCGCGCGGGTAGATGTTTTCGCCGCCGCGAATCAGCATGTCTTTCAGGCGGACGACGATATTGCAGTATCTCCGTCCTCGTCGAGCGTCGCCAGGTCCGCCGGTGTGCATCCAGCCATCGACGCTGGCTTCGCGCGTTTTGGTGTCTTCGCCCCATTAGCCTTTCATCACCGAGTAACCGCGCGTGCAGAGTTCGCCCGTCTCGCCGTTGAGTACGGTCTCGCCTAGCACATCGACGATCTTCACTTCGAGATTCGGCTAGACGCGGCACGACCGTCGTCGTGCGCTTGTCGAGAGGATCGGTAGTCGGGCTTTGGAAAGACACCGGGCTCGTCTCCGTCATGCCGTACGCGCTCGTAATCTCGCTCAGGTGCATTTGCGACACGACGCGCTTCATCGTCTATCAGGCACGGCGAGCCGGCCATGATGCCCCTGCGCAGACGGCTCAGATCATAATTCGCAAACTCAAGATGGATGATCTAGTTCGGCGATGAACATAGTCGGGACGCCGTGCAACGCTCATCAGAGACGGCGGCGAGCGTTGCGGCGGGATCGAAGGCTTCGCCGGGAAAGACCATCGCGCAGCCCGTCGATACAAACGCCAGCACCATGCCGAAGCATTGTGATACAGCGGCACGGGAGTACAGAGCGAGTCCTGCTCGGCCAGACGCATCACCATGGCGATATAGCGCGCGTTGTTCACTAGGCGGATTCAACCGGTCATCGCAACATTGGATTGTTGAACAGATTTAGATATTCGTTCAAGGCTTGTCTTCCAATCAAGCGTTTTCCGGGGCCTGGAATTCAGTGCATGGGCAACGGCCTGGATCTCTTAAGCGCTCCACCGGGACAGGTCTGTACCTTTTAGA
>LELG01000461.1 GCA_001045575.1 Candidatus Burkholderia pumila | reverse complement strand
GTATTAGAGCATAAATTCTAGGAAAACTTAGTATGGAAGGCTTAAAACCCTAAGTGTGTGTGTATAGAAATAGAAACTATTTAGGAAGATGGAAATAAGAGATATGATTGACTTTAAGTGTGTGGAATGTTTATTGTTAATTGTTATATGCAATTTCAATAAATGTTTTACTATAGTGTTATGCTGCCCAAACTTTTGGCATTAGAACTGACCTGGGTTTTATTGAATGATAGGATGACGGATGGTGCAGGACCGAGTCAGCCACCCCATGACCCTACTATTCCATCCCCATTGGGGTCTCCTAGGCCCCATTATCCAGTTGCCTTATCGCGTATCCTGTCCTACTATGACTACGAGGACGGAGTGACTAGGGTATGTGATCCGCTAGCGGCAGCACCGTGTTTTTGCCCGATGAGGGATCCCTTCCCCTACCCTACTTGGGTAGTTCATCAGATCGATAGGGAGAGGGGAGACCTGTTGCGTGTGGCGGCTGAGGAGCGTCGCGAGCGCCAGAGCATTGTGAGCGAGTACCATCGGCTTTTTGTGGCGCAGGAGGAGATGTTAGATCAGGTGGAGGCCAAGTTGGCCGACGCCGCTCAGCAGCTGATCGGAGTGACTCAGCAGTTTACCACAGCGACTGCACAGTTGACTGCCCAGGCGCAGGAGATAGATCGCCTACGCCAGCGTCTGCAGCATCAGGAGGCGAGGTTGCAGAGAGCTCGTGAGGACTTGGAGCCCACGATAGAGATCTCTTCGTCAGCTGGTCACGCTGAGCCTCAGGGCTCTGGTCAGAGCGTGAACCAGTCAGGTGCGGCTCACGCTGGACAGCCGGGACCGCATGTAGCTGGAGGAGCTGGAGGCCACTCGGAGAGTGAGCCGAGTGAGGGTTATTAGATTCTGATAGTGGGTGTTTGGAGGATTACTTTTAGTCCTCTTATTGTATAGCTTTTGGGATAGGCTTAGAGCCTAGACTTTTGCGCTAGTCCTGACTCATAGGAAGCTGGATGAACTTTAGCAGCGGCTAGGAAATGTTACACTTATCTTTTCTTTGGTTAGTTACTTTTGTGCGAGGAAAAGATAGGTGTAACCTTTTGCTGTGATCATATTTCTACGTACATATATATATGACTAGTTTTATGGTGATAATTATATATGTGTCTGTGTTATTATTTAATTTCGTGGGAAGTGGTAAATTGCGAATCTAAAACAAATACGTGAAAACTAACATTTCTACGAAACAGATGGATATTCCTAGTACTAATCAAGCCGAGGGTGAAGGGAGCAACCCAAACAACAATGGGGCCAACCAATCGTACGAAGCTACGATGGCAAGAATGATGGATTTTATGGAGAGACAGGAGAGTAGTAGAATTCAGCAAGAGGAGAGGATGGATAGACTGACTCGAGAGTTGCTTGAACGCAGAGAAGGAGGAGGTCGTAGGG
>LELG01000460.1 GCA_001045575.1 Candidatus Burkholderia pumila | reverse complement strand
ACCGCGTCAACATGCGAATCCTCGATCGTGCTCGGCGCGCCGGGGCGCGGCGCATCGAGCAGACCATCCAAACGATAAGCAACAAAGTCTGCCGGCCACTTCGAAACGGTTTGTTGAGTGATTCGCAGTTTTGCCAAAACATCCTTATTGTCGACGCCCTTCGCGCACGCCAGCACAATCCGCGCTCGCAACGCCAACGCCTGCGCTGTCTTGCGACGCATTGTCAATGCCTTGAGTTGTTCGCGCTCCGAGTCACTCAACACGAGTTCCGCCTTGGGTCTTCCGCTCTTCGCCACCTCTTGAAGTACGTGCCGTCCATCGCACAATACTACAAGCAGCTAATCATTCAATTAATTTTTAATTCACCACACTAGTTATTGATGTCTTATTTCAATGACGATCGTTCGTCCCTATTAACGCCGAATTGACGAATGGCATTGGCGATCTCATGATGTGTCGTCGAACATCTTTGTTGCGCTGTCGTCTCAGGGCTCCCATACGGGCAGAGCGACGTCCGACGGACGATACATTCAAACGCAGAGGAACATGGCCAGTCTCACCGATAAAGTCGTCTCGACGCTGTTCGAAGATATCGAGCGCGGCGTGCTTCGTCCAGGCGACAAGATTCCGACTGAAATCGCATTGATGAAGCAACTGTCTGTGAGCCGCTCCGTGGTGCACGAAGCGGTATCGCGCTTGCAGGCGGCGAATATCGTCGAGACGCGGCATGGCGTCGGCACGTTCATTCTCGTGCCGGAGCAGCGCGAGTCCGTTCGCCTGCCGAATACGGATCTGTCGAGTCTGGTGGACATCATGGCGATCATCGAATTCCGTATCGATCTGGAAAGCGCGGCGGGGGGTGTGGGCGGCGGGACGGCGGACCGAACAGCATTTGAAGCAGATCGCAGCGGCGCTGATGCGCTTCGAGGTGCAAGTGGCGAACGGCAGCACCGATGTGCTCGAACACGATGTCGAGTTTCATTTGCCGCTCGCGCGGGCGAGCGGCAACCGGTATTTCTATGACGTGCTCAGCCAGATGGGACGCGGCGTGAGTCCGCGTACGCGATTGCGCCAATCCGAGATCGACGAGCTGGATCACATCGAGCGATTGCGTCATGTGCTCAGCGAACACAAAGCAATCTATCAGGCGCTCGTGCGTCAGGATGCCGACGACGCGCGTGCCGCCATGCGCATGCATCTGAGCAATAGTCGGGAAAGACTGAGGTGTGGAAGTTAAGGAGCGTCTGCACAATTCGTTTCAGACACGTGCGACAGGCGTGGATGTAGGCTCGACGGAAAACAATATGCGTTGGGAGCCCCTCTCTCCTCACCTCGCACGGCCTGTCTATGCCGAGGTCGGTCACGAAGTCGATACCATCCAGAGGTTCTGACTCGCGGCGAGTCGACGAAGGTCAAGTTCATCATGCGCGCCATCTCTACGATTTGCGCAGCGCTTTGCGCATCATCCATAAAT
>LELG01000459.1 GCA_001045575.1 Candidatus Burkholderia pumila | reverse complement strand
GGCTTTGGTACACGCTTCCTTCAGACCCCGCCTCACGACGACGCCCTTGCGTGTCGCTAATCCTTCACCACCATCAGGTTGGACAGGGGACTCCCACCCCCAAGCTGTTGCGCATGCGCGGCGCACCGAAAAAAAGCCCGACAGACGCAAGCCTGCCGGGCGACGTAGCGTGGGCGAGACATAGCAATAGCAATCCGCAGCACGCCCCCTCGGCGATAGGCGGCATCGGCGCGGGTGCGGTGTACGGGACGTGCGTCGGCAACGCGCTCAAGTGGTTCCCCGCGCGACACGGACTCGCAGCGGGCATCACGGCGGCCGGCTTTGGCATGGGATCGGCGGCGACGGTCGTGCCCATCGCGCATGATCAAGTCCAGCGGGTACGAAGCCACCTTCCTGTGGTTCGGGCTCGAACAAGGGCTGGTCGTGTTCGTGCTCGGCCTGGCGTTGTTCGCGCCGCCCGCGAGCGTGCTGGCATCGGTGAAAAGCAGCGTGAAGCGCGCCGTCTACAACGCGGTCCGAAGCAGGTGCTCGCCTCGCCGATCTTCTGGGTCACGTACCTCATGTTCGTGATGATGGCCGCCGGCGGTCTCATAGAGACCGCCCAGCTCGGGCCGATCGCCAAGGACTTCGGCCTGCACGATTCGCCCGTGTCGCTGCTCGGACTGACGCTGCCCGTGCTAACGTTCGCGCTGACCATCGACCGCGGGTGCTCAACGGGCTGACGCAGCCGTTCTTCGGCTGGGTATCGGACAGGATAGGGCGCGAGAACACGATGTTCATCACGTTCGCCATCGAGGCGGTGGGCATCGTCGCGTTGTCGATGTATGGGCAGAATCCGGTGGCCTTCGTCGTGCTGACGGGCATCGTGTTCTTCGCATGAGGCGAAATCTACAGCCTGTTCCCGGCGAATGCGGCGACACCTTCAGCCCGAAAGTTCGCGGCCACCAACGCGTGGCTTGCCTCTACACGGCGAAGGGTACGGCGGCGCTGCTGGTGCCGTTTTCGAGCGTCATCACATCGATGAACGGAAACTGGCATGCCGTCTTCATGCTCGCGGCGGGCATGGCGGCGTTGTCCGCGTTGTTCGCGCTATTCGTCCTCAAGCCGATGCGCCACGCGCATACGCAAAAGCACGCGCGGGCATCGTCGATGGAAATGTCTTATTCGACGCCGGCCATGAGTAAGGCAAAGACTCAGAAACGCGTGCCGACGCTGCATCCGCTGAAACCGCCGCCGAGCGTGAGCGTCAAAAGAAGGATCAGGACAGCAGAGAAGAGGTGCTTCATAGAGGAGGCGAAAATCGGCATAGGGTACGGCTGTAGCGCCGTGCCCCTGCCACACTACCCGGCATGCGGGTCCCCGCACCGGGCGGTTCGGGAAGTTGAGTTGAGGTTATGAGAGTCGAGGAACACCCAGTTGATCAAAGTAAGCAAGGTTCAGCACGCTGTTGAGCAACTGCCCACTGTTGCGCCACCAGCGGCGACT
>LELG01000458.1 GCA_001045575.1 Candidatus Burkholderia pumila | reverse complement strand
TAACATGACTGGACGTTCAATCAAACCATTTTCATTTCTGCATCTACACATCGTATGCTATACATCGGTGTCTGAGAACTACTCCTACTTCTGGGATCCCTATCAACTTGATAGTGTTTGGCTATATCATGATATACCGATTTCTTTCCGCAGTGAGGACCAGAACTACGACCAGGCCCTCTGCCGGCTCGTAACTTCTCTCTTCAAAGCGGTTTGGGAGTACTACCCGAGAAATGGAGGGAGGGAGAGAAAAGATCGCGTCCGATCAAAAATCATCATCATCATCATAATCATCATATATGAAGCATATATTCAGCATTCAAATTGAGAAATCAAATCTGGAAAGAGATTGATCAAAATACAGCATTCAACTCAAGAAATCAAATTTCCATATAAAATCATGTGTTCCAAACAGTAAGCATATACATTCTCGCAATTTGACAAGTGCCCATGCATCAGGTCATTTTCCAGCAGGTCGATATGGCAATTAAAGCCACATTGACAAAACGGTTTTAAAACCAAATAAGGTCATTGTCATTTGAAAACAATTTTCAAATCACAGGGTCAAATAAATAAGTCAAGAAAATTTCCAAACCATGTTTCAGATACCATGACAATTTTAAAACAAAATTCTGGAAGTGAAACTCACCTGTAGGGATTACTCTTCAGAACTTGCTCACTCTCCGTGTGCTGTTCACTTTCTTGCTCTGCAAGTAAGTGCCGTACTTTAGTTTCTAATCGAAACTTAAGGTCACTATTGCTATTATTAATTATCATTAATAATAGTTATCGTATTACTTCGACTCACAATATCGAAAATCGTATTCAGGTTTCAGAGTTTAGGTGCAATTTCGATTCCTTCTTAGCCTATCCTCAGAACGTAACGTTCCAATCGAGTTCGTGGATTTTAATTATCTTAAAACCTCTCCTGTGATAGACGGTTAAGTCTAGAACAGTCCTTAAAACAAAGACCGAGTATTAACTAGCAAAACACAAGCAATTCTAAGTTACAAGTTTTCGAATTCTAAAAATGTTTTAAAGTTCAAAATAATTCAATGAAATTTTAACTCAAGGTTTTAAGTTGGAAAATTTCACTTTCGGTTTAAAATCACCTGAATACATGTTTATAGTTATCTATAAACATTTTCACAAATTTTAGAAACATCATTTAAACAGCACTTCTTTCAAAACAAAAATAGTCCATCCCCTTTTTAAGCAATTACGAATTCGGACTTAAATCAAGATTTTAAATCTTTTCCAAAATGTTTTAAGATGGACTAAAACCACAATAGCATCTTTAAAAATCCTCAACCATTTTATAAGGTTCAAGAAACTTTTAAAAGCTCTTTTGATTGAAGAATCATCCAAAAATTTAAAAATCAAAGATTCGCTTCTTAAAACAGTTTCAAATTGATCCAGAGCCTCAATTCTTATTTTCTAAAGGCAAACATATAATGAAACTTAAAACATTTAAGAAACGGTTAAAGTTTAAG
>LELG01000457.1 GCA_001045575.1 Candidatus Burkholderia pumila | reverse complement strand
CATCGCCAGGCTGGCTGCGGATCGCAGAGAAAACGCTGGTAGGCGAGCAGATCCTCGTGTGTCAGGGAGGACAGCGGCTTGCCGTGCTGGATGACCGCCCAGAGCAGCAGTCGCTCGGCTTCCTTGCGATAGGTGGCGACGGTGCCCGGGACGTCGGCGTAGCGTGCAAGCCATGCCGTGATCGCGGACAGAGGTCGTCGTCGGCGCTGACGTAGCGCAGCACGCCGCGCGAGTGGTTTGCGCCGGCCACACCGGACAGCTCGGCCGAAATACGCAACTGCCCGATGGGGCGGGCGGGCGCCTCGGGCGCAATGAGGGCAACGGGGTGGGCCATGGGTGTCATGCGTTTTACAAGGATAGTGCACAGTATAGTTTAGACAGAAGCGCACTTATGTCTAAAGATGGACATTAATATCATTAAAAATGACGTTTTACATTGTATTATTTTACCCGTAACATGAATTTGCCCCGCCCTCATGATTGCCAATTCCATTCCTCCCGTCGATGAGCAGGCCCTGCTGGCCGATATCGTCACGCTGCGCGCCCGTTGCGCGGACACGCCGCGAGCTTTACCGCGAGGTTTGCGCGCTGCTGTTCTTCCGGTACGGCATCACGCCGACATCAAGAGAGTTGGCGCCTCCACCAAACCCAGGGCGGTTCAACCTATAGAGATGAAGAAGACCCATATCCCGATGTGGAATCATATAGCTCGCGCAAACTGCGGGCACCGCGAAGACGCGCAACTTTCTTCTCCCAGCCATCCCGATCGGTCAAATAGCGGGGTTTATCGGCGCAAATTGAACATACGTCTGCCGCTCCTGCACGCAATACATATTTCACCGTACCAGTAACAGTCACAGCTTGATAGGATATAAATTGATCAATAGCAGAGCGCAATCCGGAAAACCAACGACCCTCGATCGCCTCGCGTACCCAGACCTGCTCTAACAGCATTTTCTCTCGCAGATATTCTGAATTTAGAGTTGCCATTTCTAAGTGGCGATACGCATTCGTCAGCAAATACGCAGCCGGAGCTTCACGAACCTCCAACACTTTCTCTTCTCCGTCAAGATGTTCGAGGCCACAATAACGACCGATACCGTATCGGCCAACGCAATCATTCAATTGAGCTATCAAATCAATCAGTGGAAGTTCGACATCGTTGATTGCCACCGGAGTTCCCTCCAGGAACTTGATCGAAATCGGGCTTTGTGTCGTTACAATTTCCGATCGGGCAGTCCAGGTAAATATTTCATCGGGGACGCGAAAATCTTCCGGATTTTCAAGAAATCCCGACTCGAACTCTCGACACCAAAGGTTTGCGTCTCCGCTGATACCTCTAGCCTGGAACGCAGCGAGCCCTGAATCACGCAGTGCGTCAATTTTCTCCTGTCGTGTAAGGACGGAGTATTCATATTAGTCGTCGCAAACTGTTTTGCGATTGGTTAGCTGTGTGCACAATAGATGTGCATTCAAAAGTACCTGCCTGCTTGACGGCGATATGACATATAAT
>LELG01000456.1 GCA_001045575.1 Candidatus Burkholderia pumila | reverse complement strand
ATCGCAAAGACCGGATGTTGCCGCTCTGGCCCGCATCCAGCGAAACGTCATCACGCGCGGGATATTCAACAGCATCAAAGATCTCGACAAGAAGCTCATGCGCTACATCCGTCAATACAACAAGCAGGCTGTCCCACTGAACGAATCCAGTGCAATTCATCTGATTCAATGGACATAGGCATACTTTTCGACCATCAAACCATCGGACGAGGCGTAAGGTGCGCTGATTTATGCATCGAAACTATGCAAAGGTGCAGTCGAAGGGCGTGTGATCAATTGAATTACTATCCATCCTCGGTATTGAAAATTGCATATTCGTTGCCTCGACACGCGAGGCAGCCTGCTGAAATTGTGGGAACACGTTCGCTGAGAGATCCTCCGGCGTGCAGCTGGACCTGTGAGATGCAAAACTCATCGCGGCGATGACTTTCCCGCATCTCTCCCGCAAGGGCGCTGAGAAGGAAAGGGTTCCGGCGCCCATCGTCGCAACTCCTGGCGTGTGGACAAACCAGGATGCGGGGCCAGACTGGTCTTGCGTAATACGCGCATTCAACAACGTTAATAATGCTTAACGGCGGTGTGTCCAAACGCCTGCGTTAAGGGGCAGCCTAACATTTTCGTCGCTTCAATCGAAGGAAGTCGTTTGACGGGGCGAGCGATAGAAAGCGAAGGCTCGCTGGATATCTTCCTCCACAATGCGGTCTCTGCACAACGCAGGCAAACGATC
Source organism: Candidatus Burkholderia pumila (assembly GCA_001045575.1). Classification (GTDB taxonomy): domain Bacteria; phylum Pseudomonadota; class Gammaproteobacteria; order Burkholderiales; family Burkholderiaceae; genus Caballeronia; species Caballeronia pumila. The sequence continues at coordinate 791 of LELG01000456.1, read as the reverse complement.
AGCCGGGAAAAACGCAACTTCGGAAACCTCCGGTCCCGGCAAAGGGCAGGCATCGGTGACGCGCTCACAAATGAAATAGAACTTGTAGAACTCGCGTAAATCTGGATTGAACGGCCCTTTCGCCTTGTGACGGACGCTATATAGTTGCCTCGCAACGACGCTGATACATGCCTCCTCGGAAATTTCTTTCACAACGTTTTCTGCAGGGGACAAACCACCGTCGGCAAAACCACCTGGCAAGGTCCAGTAACCACTGACCTTTTCGCGAACAAGCAGTATTTTGTCGTTCTCAATGACTGCGCCTCGTACGTCATTCATCGGAGTTACGTGACGTTTGCAGTCGGGGGCCAATTCAGCGATCTTTTCGAGCGGTGCTTCGAAAAGTTTCGAGAGCATTTCCTCCGCGATGGCTCTTATTTCTTGATACCTTTCGATATCGTAGCGGTCTTTACAGTAGAACAGACCAGTCAACGCAGACGACTGTAGGCGTTTGGCGTACGTGAGCCATTGGTTTTCCATTTGATAAATCCTCCCCGGAATTGATCGTTATAGCCCGCTTCCTGGCCTCTAAGCCTAGCTTTTCCACGCCCAATAGAATAAGGTCGTTCCATTCGGGCTGATTGGCCATGACGTCTCCGTCTGAAATTACGCAAATCGTTCACGACACTGTGCCGGGTGCTAATATTGAGATTAGTGACGAGCTGACGCGCGTTCCACTGGATATCTAAATGGCGCGAGATCTTCTCGGCTGCACCCCTGACTTTCACATTGAGCAGGGTATCTCACAATAC
>LELG01000455.1 GCA_001045575.1 Candidatus Burkholderia pumila | reverse complement strand
ATGGCGCCTGAGCAACAGTTCCGCTCTGCAACGCGCACTCACCAATCGCTATCTCGGCTCCCTTGGCCTTCCATCGTTGCGTCGATAGCCGGGCCAACCGATCACCAATCCGAACCGCCGTGTACGGACCCTTATGCGCGGTTGTGTGGGAGGGGCGGGCCGTGAGGCCCGCCCCCTATACCGAATCGGCTGTCCAGCGGAATTCTCCTAACGCTTTGACTCGATGGAAAATTTCCCGCTATAATTAAAAGAGTTAGAATTTCCTACGCTCGCGAAGGGAAGCCTTGTGAGGGCTTGCAGGCCCGCGAAAGTGGGTAAACATAATATAAGCAGGACCGAACTAGGCCAACGTATCTGGGCAACTCATTTTTTAAATAGATCATGAAGATGTTTTCCGCAAAAGCCGAAGAGGTGACGCGCGAATGGTACGTGATTGACGTGACAGACAAAGTCCTCGGCCGTGTTGCCAGCGAAGTGGCACGCCGTCTTCGCGGCAAGCACAAGCCTGAATTCACTCCGCACGTTGACACTGGTGATTTCATCATCGTCATCAACGCCGGCAAACTAAAGGTCACGGGCAACAAGGCCACGGACAAAAAGTACTACCGTCACCCGGGCTACCCGGGCGGCATTTACGAAACGACGTTCGGCAAGATGCAAGAGTGTTTCCCGGGCCGCGCGCTTGAGAAGGCTGTGAAGGGCATGCTGCCGAAGGGTCCTCTCGGCTACGCGATGATCAAGAAGCTGAAGGTCTACGCTGACGCAACGCATCCGCACTCGGCTCAACAGCCGAAAGCGCTCGAGATCTAAGGAGCCCACATGATCGGTAACTGGAACTACGGTACGGGCCGCCGCAAAAGCGCGGTCGCTCGTGTCTTCATCAAGTCGGGCAAGGGCAAGATCGTCGTCAACGGCAAGCCCATCGCCGACTACTTCTCGCGCGAAACGTCGCTGATGATCGTGCGCCAACCGCTGAAACTCACGAACCACGCTACCACGTTCGACATCAAGGTCAACGTGTCAGGCGGCGGCGAAACGGGTCAGGCAGGCGCAGTTCGCCACGGCATCACCCGCGCGCTGATGGACTACGACGCAACGCTGAAGTCGCAACTGTCGAACGCTGGCTTCGTTACGCGTGACGCACGTGAAGTGGAACGTAAGAAGGTCGGTTTCCACAAGGCACGTCGCCGGAAGCAATTCTCGAAGCGTTAAGCGCTTTGGGTTCGCGCTGGCTTGGGTCAGAAGTGAATTTGCTGGAAGAGCCGCCCGCACTCTGGTTGGTGCCGGCGGCTTTTTTCAAGTATCAGCATGGGCGCACACTCGTGGGTGCAAGTTCCCGCCATAAACTGGTCACAGCGAATGAAGCGAAGCGCAACTGCGCGAGGGTGACCGGACGTGGGGAGGAAGCGTGGAGCATAAATCGCGAGCCGATGGACGAAAACCGGATAAAAGACGTTGCCGATCAGGGCGAGCGGGGGTCACGCGCGGTGAAGCTGTGCCCATGGCCGTGAGCGACGAAGCTTGCGGCCCGCGCCATGA
>LELG01000454.1 GCA_001045575.1 Candidatus Burkholderia pumila | reverse complement strand
TTGGACACCATATGGGTATCGAGACGATGCGGCCGAATGTTGTGCTTGCGCCAGACACGTTGCACCGTCATGAAGGGCACGCCCAGCTGCGCGGTCAACTTGCGGCTGCTCCAGTGCGTCGAGCCGTAGGCGGGCTTGCGCCGCAGCGTGTAGTCGAGCACTCGCGCTTCAAGCCGCGCCAAATCCCAGCGTGGCACACGACCCGGGTGCCTGCCGTACAGGCCCGCCAGACGCTCACCGGCAAAACGGGTTTGCCATATGGTAATGAAACGCGAATTGCATCGCAGTTCGTTCATGATCGCCCCGCGCGAGGCCCCTTCGTCGAGCAGCAGGATCAACCTGCGCTCGCCTCACTTAGATCGGTGTAATTTCACTAGTTCAATGGACTAGTTGCGCGGAAGGCGCAACATTGCCGTCAACGATGAAACCGCGCCCTGGCGGCAGATGGCCGCGCGGCGAAGTGGACGGGCTGATGCTGCGCGACTTGCAGCGCGCCCTGTATGCCTGCCGGTCGAACAGCGGGAGGTGATGTTACTGGTGTGTGTCGAGGATACGACGACTTATCAGGAGGCCGCCGGGGTGCTGAACGTGCCGACCGGAACCGTGATATCGTGCCTGTCCAGAGTGCGCGAACACATGCCGCGTTCTGCTCGGCGAAGAGGCGGGCGGGAAGCCGGCATCGTCGTTAAAAGTAGTGAGTCGGACATGACTAATCAGGACCATTCCCAACCCGTCCGAGCGCGACCTGCAAGCGCTGTCCGCTTACGTCGACGATGAACTGCGCGGCGAAGAATACGACGTCGCGGCGTATCGCGCGCAGGACAAGACGCTTGCCGCGCTGTTCGCGGATCAGCACGAGCCGCAGGTCGTCGTCATGCGGCCTCGCGCGAAAGAGCGCTTTTTGATGGCGGCGTGCTTTCTGGTCGTCGGTATCGCGTGCGGATTTTTGATGCACATGCTGCTGCCCACGCTCTTGCGCGAAACCGCCGATGCGCTTCGCCGAACGTGCCGGCATCGCCTATGCCGTGTTCGCGCCCGAGCAGCGTCATGCGGTGGAAGTGGGCGCGGCGCAGATCATCTGGTGACGTGGCTCTCGAACCGGCTCAAGCGCAGCATGACGATTCCATCGCTGACCGAGTATGGATTCCAGCTCGTCAGCGTCCGCTTGTTGCCGGGCGAAGAAGGGCCGGCTGCGCAGTTCATGTATCAGAACGCGGCGGGCGAGCGTCTCACGCTCTACATAACGACGGCCACGATCCGCCGCAACGACAGCAAGATCCGCATGCTGAAGGACGGCCCGCGCATGACGTACTAATGGGCGTGGGATCGTGTGGGTTATGCGCTGTCGGGGCAGATAGGCGAGGCGAAGCTGCAGGCCATCGCTTATGACACATGCAAGGAACTCGGCGCCGATCCCAAAAGCTGGTGATCAATCGGCATAGGGTACGGCTGTAGCGCCGTGCCCCTGCCACACTACCCGGCATGCGGGTCCCCGCACCGGGCGGTTCGGGAAGTTGAGTTGAGGTTATGAGAGTCGAGGAACACCCAGTTGATCAAA
>LELG01000046.1 GCA_001045575.1 Candidatus Burkholderia pumila | reverse complement strand
GTTACCTGGAATTGCCTTCATGATCCACCACCCGGCGCCACGGTCATCTGGCGAGGCTTCCTCGTCTTGCACGAAATCACCTACATGTTCCGCATCTTTAATTCAGGTCCGTAACTTGTGGGTAAAATCTAGCTTTCAAGGCGGGGCGTTATGTCGAAAATTCCGTCAGGCAGCGCGAGCGGCGCGAACCTCGATAACCCGCATCGCCTAGCGCGCCACGGATGCGCCGCGCGAACGCCAGCGTGCGTTCGCCATCGCCATGCAGGCAGATGGTTTGCGCATTCAGCGGCCCCCATTCGCCCGATACGGCCTGCACGCGCGGCTCCTGAATCCGTCAAAGTGCGATTAGCATGACGTCTTCATCGTCCAGCAGCGCGCCCGGGACCTTGCTCGGCACGAGCGAACCATCCGCGCGATAGCCGCGATCCGCGAACATTTCCTCCACCGCGACGAGCAGCCCGGCTCTGCGCGCGGCATCGATCAAACCGCTGTTGGCGAGACCGAACATCAGCAGCGAAGGATCGAAGTCGTGAACTGCGGAAGCGATGGCATCCGCAATTTCGGGCGTCTTCGCGGGCCTGGTTGTACAGCGCGCCGTGCGGCTTCACGTGCGCAATTCGCCCGCCTTCCGCCTGCGCAATTGCCGACAGCGCACCCACAGTTGATACAGCACGCTCGCGTAAATCTCCTCCGGCGGCAGATTCATTTCCTTGCGATCGAAGTTCTCGGGATCGTTGAAGCTCGGATGCGCGCCGATAGCCACGCCTTTTTGCACCGCCCTGCACACGCAATCGCGCATGGCGGTGGGGCCGCCGGCGTGCCAACCGCACGCGATGTTCGCGGAACTGACGAGTTCGAGCAGCGCTTCGTTTGTGTCGCAGCCTTCGCCGAGATCGGCGTTGAGATCGATTTCCATGATGTCTGTCGTTCGTCCGGAGTAGTCGTCGTTGTCTTTTACTTTGCGATGCGTTCTTCGTGCATCTCGATGGCCGTTTCAACCTGGCTCACATACTGGCACTCTTCCGCGAGCACGTGCCGCGCTTCTTCCACTGATTGAATCGCATGCCGTCATTCAGCCGCACCTGCGCGAGCATCCACAGATCCGCCTTGATGATCGCGCCGATCTTCGGATAACCGCCGGTGCTTTGCGCGTCGCCCATCAGGACGATGGGCTGGCCGTTTGGCGGAACCTGGATCGTGCCGGGCAAAACCGCGTGGACAGCAATTCGATCTTCTCGTCGCGCTTCAGCTCCGTTCCTGCAAGCCGGAAGCCCATGCGATTGCTGTTCGACGTAATGGTCCATTCCTCGTTCCAGAAGTCGCGCTGCGCGTCTTCCGTGAAGCTCGCTACTCCAGGCCACGTATGTCGCTACGTATGCGCTTAAGAAACTCGTCGCGCGGTTATGTAAAGAGCGAGAAAACCGGCAAGGAAGTGTTTTTCTCCGCGACGCAGGCGGGGCAAGATTTGTGATAAAAACTAACTATTAGTACGTTGCAGTTTCTGTAATGATGGCGTCCAGCGGAATGTCGTACGTCTCGCGCGGCAACGCATCGCACAGGCCCATTTGATAGGCGATGCCGATGGTCACCGGCTTCTTCGCGCTCGGCCACGCGGCGAGCGTTCGATCGTAATAACCGCCGCCGTAACCCAAACGGAAACGATCCGCATCGAAGCCGACGCACGGAATCAGTAGCAGTTCCGGCACCACGACGCCCTCTTCCTCAGGCACCGGAATGCGATAGCGGCCCGTCTTCATGGCGGATTGCGAGTGCCACGCGTGACAGGCCATCGGCGCGTGCGGCTGCACGACGATCGGCAGCGCCCCTTCGCGCGATTTGGAAGCAGCGAGCCATTGCGTCATGACATCGCGGGCATCGAACTCGCCTGCGACCGGCCAGTAAAAGCCGATGCATTTCACGTCGTCGTACTGCTTCAACACTTCATGTAACCGCTGCGCCAGAGCCGCATCCCATTCAGCGCGCGACGGATTTTCCTTCAGCGCTTCACTCGCTTCGAGCAGCGTCGCGCGCAGGACGCTTTTAGGCTTTGCATCAGCTTCCACGCCAACGTTGTGTGCTATGCTTTGGACCGATCTTAGAACCAATTCGCGCTCCCGTTATAACGATGTCAAAACGCCTCAACCGAGTATATCTTGCGATCTTCTCCACGATTTCCGCCATCGCCGCAATGACGCTCGTCGCGTGTGGAACCGCCTCCGCCGTGCCGCCCGACGCGGATCTTTCCCCCGGCTCCGACGACCGCATCTTCCTGCAGTTGCGCGATGCCGCCCGCGCCAACGACGCGGGCAAAGCTGCCGTGCTCGCCGCGCAGATCCCGAATTATCCGGCGGCGAGCTACATTGAATATTTCACCATCAAGCCGCAGTTGTTCGACTCGCAAGGCCACGCGCGCATTGATGCGCCGGACGCGCCAGTACTCTCGTTCCTGCAACACTATGACGGGCAGGCCATTGCGGACCGCATGCGCAACGATTATCTCGTCGTGCTTGGCGCGCGTCATGACTGGAAAAACTTCGAGCAGCAATATTCGCGTTTCGTGCTCAATGACGACACGCAAGTCAAATGCTATGCGCTCGAAGCGCGCCTGTCGCGCAACGAGAACGTCGCGGACGCAGCACGCGCGTTGCTCGTCGAACCGAAATGGTATGGCGATGGTTGCATCGACCTGATCGGCGCGCTCGCGGAATCCGGCCAATTCACGTCCGATGACATCTGGCAGCAAATCCGCCTTGCTTACGAGCAGAACTACACGACGACGGGATCGAATATTGTCGAAGCGCTTGGGCAGGAAAAACCGAAGGATTCGCTGCTCGACGACGCCGTCAACAAGCCGCCGCTCTATCTCGCACGCGGCGTCATGCCGAACACGCCCGCGCATCAGCTCACGCTGCTCGCCATCACGCGCATGGCCCGCAACGACCCGGCCATGGCCGCGGCCACGTTCTCATCGGTTGCGCCGAGCCTGAATGCGCAGGAACGCGCGATCGGCTGGGGCACCATCGGCTATCAGGCAGCGTTGAAGCGCATGCCGTCGGCGGCGGACTGGTATCGGCTGTCGGTGAATGCGCCGCTGTCCAATCCGGCGTACGAATGGCGTATGCGCAGCGCGCTGCTCGCGGGCGACTGGAACATGATACGCTGGTCCATCGAACAAATGCCGCCCACGTTGCGCGCGCAGCCGTCGTGGGTTTATTGGCACGCGCGCGCCGTCAAGCAGGCGGGCGACACGGCGACGGCCAATCAGGAATTCCAGAGCATCTCGGATCAGTACAACTTCTATGGTCAGCTCGCGCTCGAAGAACTCGGCCAGAAGATCACCGTGCCGCCGAAGACCACGGTCAGCAAAGCGGAAATCGCGCAGATGCAATCCGTGCCCGGCTTCGCGCTGTCGCAGCGCTTCTACGCGCTGAACATGCGCCTCGAAGGCAACCGAGAATGGAACTGGCCGCTGCACTCGATGATGGATCACCAGTTGCTCGCCGCCGCGCAGTATGCGAAGCGCATCGAAATGTATGATCGCACGGTCAATACCGCCGACAAGACCAAAACCGAGCACGATTTCTCGTTGCGCTATCTCTCGCCGTTCCGCGATATCGTCGAACGTGACGCGAAGAATACGGATCTCGATATCGAATGGACGTACGGGCTGATTCGTCAGGAATCGCGCTTCATCATCAATGCGCGATCGGAAGTGGGCGCGGGCGGTCTCATGCAGCTGATGCCCGGCACGGCGCAACTGATGGCGAAGAAGGTCGGTCTCGGCCCGGTGTCGCGCGCGCAGATGAACAACATCAACACGAATATCCTGTTGGGAACCAACTACTTATCGATGATCTACAATCAATTCGATAACTCGCCCGTGCTCGCCACCGCCGGCTACAACGCCGGTCCGGGTTGGCCGAGCCAGTGGCGGCAGGATTTGCGCGCGCCCGTCGAGGGCGCGGTTTTTGCTGAAACCATCCCGTTCGCCGAAACCCGCGATTATGTGAAGAACGTGCTCTCGAACACCGTGTATTATGCCGCGTTGTTCGAAGGGCGTCCGCAATCGCTGAAGGCGCGTCTGGGCTATGTCGTCCCTGATGATGTTCTCGTGAGCGCCCGCGCCTCTTTCCGGCGGTTCGGGTTTCATCGAAAGTCATCTCGTCAATGCGCTCGTCGATCTCGGTAAGGACGTGCGCATAGCCACGCGGCGGCGCTCGAACGCCGCGCATCTCACGCTGTTACCCATCGATGTGGTCGAAACGGATATCCACGATCCCGTGCAACTCGCCGCTTTCGTTGATCAGGCGGATGCGGTCATCAACCTCGTCGGTGTGCTGCAAGGGCGGCGCGGTGAAACCGTACTGTCCCGAGTTGGCCAAAACGCACGTCGAGTTGCCACGCAAGATCGTGTCGGCGTGTGAGGCGAAGAGTGTGCGGCGGCTGTTGCACATGAGCACGATCGGCGCGGATTCGAACGGCCCGAGCATTAGCATGTATCTGCGCTCGAAAGGCGACGGCGAAAAGGCGATCCGCGCGTCCGGGCTAGACTGGACGCTGTTCCGCAGTTCCGTCGTGTTCGGGCCGGAAGACAATCTGTTGAATCAGTTTGCGTTCCTTGAACGCGCAAGTTCCCCGTGATCCCGCTCGCCTGCGCCGATGCGCACTTCCAGCCCGCTTTCGTCGGCGATGTGGCGAAGGCCTTCGTGAACGTGTTCGATCTCGACGTCGCCAGCGGCGCGACCTACGAACTCGCCGGCCCGCATGTTTATACGCTCTCGGAACTCGTGCGTTTCGCGGGCGCGACCATCGGCAAGCATGCGCGCATCATCAAGCTGCGGACAGCCTCGGCCGTCTCTAGGCGATCACCATGGAAATGGCACCCGGCGAACCGACCATCTCGCGCGACAATCTCGATTCAATGCAAACGCCGAACATTGCCAGCGGGCCGTTCGCGCCGGAACTCGGGATCGATGAACCGGCGAGCATCGAGACCATCGCGCCGCTTTATCTCATGGGCAATTCGCCGCGTTCGTGGTTCAATGCTTTTCGCGCCACGGCGAATCGTTAAAATAAGTAGAGTTGCATGAAGCTCGTTATCGGTGACAAGAATTTTTCCTCCTGGTCGATGCGGCCGTGGATTCTGCTGAAGCACTTCGGCATCGCGTTCGATGAAGTGCTGATTCCGCTTTACCGGCCGGAATCGAAGGCGAAGCTGCTGAAACTGTTGCCGACGAGCAAGGTGCCGTGCCTCACCATCGATGCGGGCGATGTCGTATGGGAATCACTCGCAGTCGTGGAGACGCTTGCCGAAGCGCATACCGAACAAGCGATGTGGCCGCGCGACGCTATCGCGCGGGCGCATGCTCGCAGCGTCAGCGCGGAGATGCACGTGGGCTTTGCCGCGCTGCGCGAGAACATGCCGATGGACATCTGCAAGCGCGCGACCGGCCACGAAGCGACGCCGGAAGCGTTGGCCAACATCGCGTGTATCGAAGCGCTTTGGGGCGATTGCCTTGCGAAGTTCGACGGCCCGTTTCTGTTCGGCAAATCCAGCATTGCCGATGCGATGTTCGCGCCCGTCGTTACGCGCTTCATTTCCTATGGCGCCAGCCTGAACGATACGTCGCGCGCGTACTGCGAACGCGTCATCGAATTGCCCGCCGTCGTCGCCTGGATTGCCGACGCGCGCGAGGAAACGAAGCAATGAACATCTACGCTGTCGGCGGCGCCATCCGCGATGAATTGCTTGGCGTGCCGGTCGTGGACCGTGATTACGTCGTCGTCGGCGCAACGCCGGAGCAGATGGTCGCGCAGGGATATCGGCCGGTCGGTAAGGACTTTCCGGTGTTTCTGCATCCGCAGACGCACGAGGAATACGCGCTCGCACGCACCGAGCGCAAGACGGCGGCGGGTTATCACGGCTTCCAGTTCTACTATTCGCCGGACGTCACGCTCAAAGAAGACTTGACGCGCCGCGATCTGACCATCAACGCGATGGCGCGCGAAGTGCAGCCGAACGGCGAACTGACCGGCCCGGTCATCGATCCGTTCGATGGACAGAGTGATCTGAAGAACAAACTCTTTCGTCACGTCGGCGAAGCGTTCATCGAAGACCCGGTGCGCATTCTGCGGCTTGCGCGCTTTGCCGCGCGTTTCGCGGATTTCGACGTCGCGCCCGAAACCGCCGAACTGATGAAGAAGATGGTCGCGGCTGGCGAAGTCGATGCGCTCGTGCCCGAACGCATGTGGCAGGAAGTCTCGCGCGGTTTGATGGAAAAGAAGCCGTCGCGCATGTTCGACGTGCTGCGCGGCTGCGGCGTGCTTGCATGCATCCTGCCCGAAGTCGATGCCTTGTGGGGCGTGCCACAGCGCGCCGACTATCACCCGGAAGTGGATACCGGCGTCCACGTGATGATGGTGCTCGACTACGCGTCGTCACAGGGATTCGCGCTGCCGGTGCGCTTTGCCGCGCTCACGCACGATCTTGGCAAGGCCACGACGCCGGACGACGTGCTGCCGCGTCACATCGGCCACGAAGGAAGGAGCGTCGATTTGCTCAAACCGTTATGCAAGCGCCTGCGCGCGCCGAACGACTGCCGCGATCTCGCGCTGCTCGTGGCGCGCGAGCACGGCAACATTCATCGCGTGATGGAAATGGGCGCGGCGGCGCTCGTGCGTCTCTTCGAACGTTCGGATGCGCTGCGCAAACCCGCGCGTTTCGCCGAAGCGCTGCAAGCGTGTCTAGCCGATGCACGCGGCCGCCTCGGCTTTGAGCAGACGCCGTATCCGCAGGCCGAGCGGCTACGGGAAGCGCTGGTCGCCGCGCGTGCCGTGGATGCCGGCGCGGTCGCGCAGCAATACGCGGATCAGCCGTCGAAGATCAAGGACGCCGTGCACAATACGCGCATCGCCGCCGTGAAGGCGAGGCTCGGCGGTGATTAGAGCAGCGGCAGGCTCGCCAGCGCGTTGCGCATCGCCAGAACGGGCTCGGTCCGTTGAACTGCGTCTGCCGGAACAGCCGTGCTTGCGGATACTACGGCGTCGACGACGTGTAATGCATCCAGCGCCAGTCGGTGCGCATCGCGGGCAGCAGCACCCAGCAATGCTTGCCGAGCGCGCCCGCGAGATGCGCGGCGGCGGTATCGACGGTGACGATCACATCGAGTTGGGCGATGATCGCCGCCGTATCGGCGAAATCTTCGATGTCGGAGCCGAGATCAACCGATGCAGCCGCTGCGGACACACGAACGCCACGCGCTTCGCGCCCACCTCCCTCTATTTGAGCACGGGGAAATAACGGCTGAACTGGATCGAATCGCCGTTGCCTTGTTCGGCGTAGACGAGCACGGATTTGCCTTCGAGCGATTCACCGTTCCACTGCGGCAGGCCAATCTCCGGTTGCACCGTGATGCGATGCGTCAGCTTGTCATCGTAACGATGCTCGTACAGAGACGCCAGAGCCGTCGGCGTAGCGGCCATTGGCGAGCATCAGTGCGCGAGTTCCGCTTTTGCCGACACCTGCAGCCGGACGTTCCGCCGACACCGCGCCGAACGCTTCGGCCGCTTCGGGCAAGCGTCCATTGTCACGATAAAGAATGCCGAGGTTCAGGCTCGCGGAATCGCGGCTGTCGGGTTCCTGCGTCACGATGCGCTTGAACACCGATTCGGCTTCCGCGTTGCGACCCAGATCGCGCAGCACGATGCCTAAGTTCATCGCGGCATCGGTGAAATCGGGTTGCAGTTTCAGCGCCTGACGGTACGCCTTTTTGGCTTCAGGCCAACGGTTCTGCGCCTGAAGCGCCATGCCGAAATTGCTGAACGTCGCCGCGTGTGTCGGATCGATGGAAAGCGCCTTGCGAAGCGAAGTCTCCGCTTCCGCGAAACGCTCCTGCCGCGTTAGCAGCACGCCGAGATTCGAATGCGCGCCGCAAAACGACGGACTCAGTTCGATGGCGCGGCGAAACGCGCGTTCGGCATCGTCGAGACGGTTTAGCGATGACAGGACGCGGAGCGACGTTCCACATGGCTGCGGATTCGAAGCCGGCCGCAAGCGCGGGTTCTATGGCGTGGAGCACATCGGCGAAGCGGCTTTCCTGAAAGAGGCATTCGGCTTCGTTGAAGTGATGTTCCGCGGACGACGCGTCCATTTCGGCGTTCGACATTTTGCGATATTTCCGATGACTGCGTTCAAAGCGCCCGCGCGATCAAGGACGGCAGGATCGGTAGCAACACCGTCGACATGAACGGAAACGAATATTCCTTCCTGCGCAACCGCAACGTGAAGTCGTCCGGCAGCCGCCTGATGCCGAGCTTCCTCAGCCACGGCAGCGAGCCGGACAGAATCGCCAGCGCGATAAAGGTCGTCAGCACCCAGCGGATCATGATCGCGCTTATAGCGTGTGAGAGCGATCGCCGGCGGCGAAGGCCTCGAGCGTATCGGGCAGGCCGCGCGAGAACGCGATCACTTTGAACAGCTCGCCCATTTCGGCTTCCGACAACAGCTTTTGCACGGCGTTGGCGGTGGGCAGGAAGCGGCGGACATCGGCGGGATCGAGTTCGTCGAGCACTTCGGTAGTGCCCGCGTTCATCAGAAAGCGCGCCTGCGACGTGAAGCCGAGCAAGTCCGCGCCCGTTTCCGTCCCGGCTTCCGCAATGCCCGTAAATTCCACGTGCGCGGTGATGTCCTGCAAGCCCGGATACACGAACGGATCCGGATGCGACCGATGCCGGTAATGACACATCAGCGTGCCCGTCACGCGCTGCGCATGGTAGAACTCGCACCGCGGAAAACCATAGTCGATGAAAAACGCCGCGCCGCGCGTGAGCATCGTGCAGACGGTTTTGGTGAAGGCGAGCGCGGCTTCGTGCATTTCGGTGAGATATTCGGCGAACGGCTCGTCGTCATTCACTTTGTCGATGGCGACGTCAATCAGTTCGACCTGCGTGTCCATGAAAATGGGCCGGTCATCGAAGATGAAGCAGTCGTCGAACACGACGACGCCGCGCTCGTGCCATGCGCCGAGCTTACGCACGACGAGGCGCACGGGCATGGCATCGAGCACTTCGTTGCCGACCACAACGCCTTCGAATGCCGCCGGCAATTCGCTGAGCCACACGACTTTCGACGCAAATTCCGGCGTGTCCTTTCCGATGGTCTCTTTCTGCCGCTCACGCAACTCGCCGGACAAATCGACGATCTCATACCGGTCGATGCCTGCGCCCAGCGTGTTCAGCAAACCCGCCGCAAGCTTGCCGGTGCCCGCTCCGAATTCCATCACGCGGCGCGTGCCGGTTCGTTCGAGCGCCTGCGCGACAGGCCGCGCGAGCGTTTTGGCGAACAGCGGCGACAATTCCGGCGCGGTCACGAAGTCGCTGCCGTCTTCGGCGTGGCGGCCGAATTTCATCGCGCCGCCGCTGTAGTAGCCGAGGCCGGGCGCGTACAGCGCGAGCTCCATATAGCGATCGAACGGCAGCCAGCCGCCCGCCAGCGCGATCCGCTCGCGGATCAGGTCGATCAGAGCCTCGGATTGCGCCAGCGCGTCGGCGTGCGGAACAGGTAAACTGTCAGTTTGTTGAGCATTCGGATTCATCTCAGTATTGTAAATGAGCGCTTCCACGCCTGTTTCTCCTGCCAACTCGCCGTCATCTGGGGCTGTCAAGACTTCTCGTAGCGTTCTCGTCACCGGCGCGGCAAAGCGCATCGGGCGGGGCGTCGCTGTGGCGTTCGCGCGGCAGGGCTGGGACGTCGCCGTGCATTACGGCGGCTCCGAAGCGCAAGCGCGCGAAGCCGTCGCGGAAATTGAATCGCTCGGGCGGCACGCCATTGCGCTGAAAGCGGATCTTGGCTCCGAAGCGCAGGTCGCGAGGCTCGTGCCAGCGTGCGTCGAGGCGTTCGGCGGATTGCAGTGCGTGGTGAACTGCGCATCGCAATTCGATGAAGACACCGCCACCGACTTCGACTACGCGAAGCTGATGCAGATGATGGCCGTGAACGTCGCCGCGCCGTTGACGCTCGCGCGCATGCTACACGCCGCGACGCCCGACGAAGCTGCGAATGACGATGCGAAACGCGGCGTCGTCATCAACGTGCTGGATCAGAAGCTGTACAACATGAACCCGGATTTCCTGTCGTACACGCTGACCAAGGCCGCGCTCGAAAACGCCACCGTCGCACTAGCGCAGGCGTTGGGGCCGAAACTGCGCGTCGTTGGCCTGGCGCCCGGACTGACGCTGATTGCCATGAAGGGCATGACGCCGGAGCAGTTCGAATCGGCGCATCGCGTGACGCCGCTCGGGCGCGCATCGACGGTCGATGACATCGCGCAGGCCGCGTGCTATCTGGCGAATGCGTATGGTGTGACCGGAACGACGCTCGTCGTCGATGGCGGGCAACATCTCGTGCCGAGCCTGCGCGACGTGATGTACATGATTGGCGACAAGAAGCCTTAAACGCGCTTACCTGAAGATTACCTGGACTGAACATGTTTGCCGCACTTTCTCATCCCCGACTGGCCGATTGCCGGCGGCTCTTTCTGCGTAACTATGAAGTGCGCATCAACCTCGGCGTGCACGACTTCGAGAGGCGCGGCGAACAGCGCGTGGTTATCAACGTGGAAATGTTCGTGCCGCTCGCGCTGTCGACGCCGTTCGCGGACAAACTCGCCGAAGTGGTCGATTACGATTGCATGCGCTCGACCATTGCCGAGCGCGTGAAGCGCGGGCATATCCATTTGCAGGAAACCTTGTGCGATGACGTCGCTGCCGCGCTGCTCGCGCATCCGAATGTGAGGGCGGTCATTATATCGACGGAAAAGCCCGATGTCTATCCCGATTGCGACGCAGTGGGCGTCGAAGTCTTCCGCATCAAAGAGGAACGAGCATGAACGCGCGTGAGAACGTCACTGAAGAAACCGCACGCGAAGCGCTGACCCGGCGCGAGCAAAAGGAAGCGTACGAGAACAACAAGCTCTTCAAGCGGCTTGCGCGTCAGGTCGGCCAGGCGATCGGCGATTTCAACATGATCGAGCAGGGCGATAAGGTCATGGTCTGCCTGTCCGGCGGCAAGGACAGCTACGCCATGCTCGATATCCTCATGCGCCTGCGCGAACGCGCGCCGATCGACTTCGATATCGTCGCGGTGAATCTGGATCAGAAGCAGCCGGGTTTCCCGGAGCACGTGCTGCCGGAATACTTAGCCAAGCTCGATATCCCGTTCCACATCGAGAATCAGGATACGTACAGCATCGTCAAACGCCTCGTGCCCGAGGGCAAGACCACGTGTTCGCTGTGCTCGCGGCTGCGTCGCGGCATTCTGTATCGCGTGGCGGGCGAGCTGGGCGCGACGAAGATCGCGCTTGGCCATCACCGCGACGATATTCTGCAAACGCTGTTACTCAACATGTTCTACGGCGGCAAGCTCAAGGGCATGCCGCCCAAGCTGCAATCGGACGATGGCAGGAACATCGTTATTCGCCCGCTCGCGTATGTGAAGGAAACGGATCTGGAAAAATACGCGGAACTGCGTGAATTCCCGATTATCCCGTGCAATCTGTGCGGCAGTCAGCCGAACCTGAAGCGCGCCGAAATGAAGGCACTGATCCGCGACTGGGACAAGCGTTTTCCGGGGCGCGTCGACAACATGTTCAA
Organism: Candidatus Burkholderia pumila; assembly: GCA_001045575.1. Lineage (GTDB taxonomy): Bacteria > Pseudomonadota > Gammaproteobacteria > Burkholderiales > Burkholderiaceae > Caballeronia > Caballeronia pumila. The sequence goes on along the minus strand of LELG01000046.1, from coordinate 5,035 downwards.
TGCACTGACGAACGTGGTGTCGTCGCATCTGATGGATCGCAATCTGTTCGGCTTCGCGGATTTGCACGCGACCGGCCAGGCGGACCTGCAAGGCAATATCGCGTTCGACGAGGAACCGTGCGCGAGCGAACCGTCCGACGCGCAGAACGTCATTTCAATCGTGCAATTCGATGATCTGTAATTTCCCAGAGCACGCAGCCGTGTGCGTATCCGCGTCACGGCTGCGTGCTACCATAATTTCTCTCAAAATCATCAGACGGTTCTGAACGATGAACATCGTCATTCTCGCCGCCGGCATGGGCAAACGCATGCGCTCCGCTTTGCCGAAAGTGCTGCATCCACTGGCGGGACGCCCGCTGCTTTCGCATGTCATCGACACGGCGCGCACGCTGTCGCCGACGCGGCTCGTCGTCGTCATCGGTCACGGTGCGAACAAGGTGCGTGAAACCGTCGACGCGCCGGACGTGCAGTTCGCCGTCCAGGACAAGCAGCTCGGCACGGGCCACGCGGTTCAGCAGGCGCTGCCGCTGCTGGATCCGTCCGTGCCCACACTCGTGCTTTATGGCGATGTCCCGCTCACGCGCGCCAGCACGCTCAAGCGTCTCGTCGATGCCGCGCACGGTGGCAGCTACGGCGTGCTCACGGTCGAAGTCGATAACCCGACCGGCTACGGGCGCATGGTGCGCAATGCGAAGGGCGACGTGATGAAGATCGTCGAACAGAAGGATGCATCGCCGGACGAGCTGGAGATCACCGAGATCAACACCGGCATCATCGTCACGCCGACGCGCCAGATCGAAGCGTGGCTCGCGTCGCTGAAGAACGACAACGCGCAAGGCGAGTTCTATCTGACCGATGTCGTCGAACGCGCAATCGAATCGGGCGTTGTGGTCGTGACGGCGCAACCGGATACCGAATGGGAAACGCTCGGCGTGAACAACAAGATGCAACTCGCGGAACTGGAGCGCGTGCATCAGCGCAATGTAGCGTATGTGCTGCTCGAATCGGGCGTGAAGCTCGCGGACCCGGCGCGCATCGATGTGCGCGGCACGCTGGAATGCGGAGCGGATGTATCCATCGATGTGAACTGCGTGTTCGAAGGCAAGGTGACGATCGGCGACGGCGTCACCATCGGCCCGAACTGCGTGATCCGCGATGCGTCGATCGGCGCGGGCACGCGAGTCGATGCGTACACGCATATCGAAGGCGGCGTGACCGGCGAGAAGGTCGTGCTCGGCCCGTACGCACGGCTGCGTCCGGGCGCGAAGCTGGGCAACGAAGCGCACGTCGGCAACTTCGTCGAAGTGAAGAACGCAATGCTCGGCCACGGCTCAAAGGCGAACCATCTGACCTATATCGGCGATGCGGACATTGGCGCGCGCGTAAATATTGGCGCGGGCACCATCACCTGTAATTACGATGGCGCGAACAAATTCCGCACGGTTATCGAAGACGATGTTTTCGTCGGCTCGAATACGCAACTGGTTGCGCCCGTGCGTGTGGGGTGCGGCGTGACTATCGCGGCGGGCACGACGGTCTGGAAGGACGTTGGTGAAAACAAACTCGTCTTGAACGAGAAGAAGCAGATCAGTCGGAACGACTATGTGCGTCCGGCCAAAAAGAAAGTCTGAGAGAACCCAATCAAAGGATAAACGCCCATGTGCGGAATTGTCGGCGCGGTTGCGCAACGTAACATCGTTTCGGTGCTGGTCGAAGGACTGCGCCGCCTTGAATATCGCGGCTATGACTCGTGCGGCGTCGCCGTTCTGGGCGACACCGGCCCGCGCCGCGCCCGCAGCGTCGCGCGCGTGTCGGATTTGGACGCGCAAGTGCGCGAGACGAATCTCGCCGGCGTGACGGGCATTGCCCACACGCGCTGGGCCACGCACGGCGCGCCGGTGACGAACAACGCACACCCGATTTTCTCGCGCGATACGGTGGCGCTGGTGCATAACGGCATCATCGAAAACTACGAAGCGCTGTGCGAGATGCTACGCGGCAAGGGCTATGAATTTGTCTCGCAGACGGATACGGAAGTCATTGCGCATCTGATTCACAGCATGTATCGCGGCGACCTGTTCCAGACCGTGCGCGATGCCGTGAAGGAACTGCACGGCGCGTATGCCATCGCCGTGATTCACAAGGATCAGCCGCATACGGTCGTCGGCGCGCGCCAGGGTTCGCCCCTGAGCATGGGCATGGGCGTGGGCGAAAACTTTCTCGCGTCCGATGCTCTGGCGCTCGCTGGCAGCACGGACCGCTTCGCGTTCCTGGAAGAGGGCGATGTCGTCGAGATCAGTCTGGATGGCGTGAAGATCGTCGATCGCAACGATGCGCCGGTCGAGCGCGAAGTGCGCACGGTCGCGGCGTACGGCGGCGCGGTGGAACTCGGGCCGTACCGGCACTTCATGCAGAAGGAAATCTTCGAGCAGCCGCGCGCCATCTCGGACACGATTCCGCAAACCGACAACTTCGACGCGAGCCTGTTCGGCGAGAACGCGGGCAAGGTGTTCAGCGAGATCGACAGCATTTTGATTCTCGCGTGCGGCACGAGTTACTACTCGGGCGTGACGGCGAAATACTGGCTGGAATCCATCGCAAAGATTCCGACGAATGTCGAGATCGCGAGCGAGTACCGGTACCGCGAGTCGGTGCCGAATCCGAAGTCGCTGGTGGTCGTCATCTCGCAGTCGGGTGAGACGGCAGACACCATCGCGGCGCTAAAGCATGCGCAATCGCTCGGTCACAAGCATACGCTGGCGGTCTGCAACGTCGCGACCAGCGCGATGGTGCACCAGACCGAACTCGCGTTTCTGACGCACGCGGGGACGGAGATCGGCGTGGCATCGACGAAGGCATTCACAACGCAGCTCGTCGGCCTGTTCGTACTCGCGGTAACGCTCGGCAAGCTGCGCGGTCATATCGATGCGAAACAGGAAGCGGAATATCTCGGCCAGTTGCGGCATTTGCCGGTGGCGCTGAACAGTGTGCTGGCGCTGGAGCCGCAGATCATCGCGTGGTCGGAGGAATTCTCGCGCAAGGAAAATGCATTGTTCCTCGGACGCGGGCTGCACTATCCCATCGCGCTGGAAGGCGCGCTGAAGCTGAAGGAAATCTCGTATATCCACGCGGAAGCGTATCCGGCGGGCGAACTGAAGCACGGGCCACTCGCGCTCGTGACGGAAGCGATGCCTATCGTGACCGTTGCGCCGAACGACACGCTGCTGGAGAAGCTCAAGTCGAACATGCAGGAAGTGCGGGCGCGCGGCGGCAAGCTTTACGTGTTCGCGGATTCGGATACGAAGATCGTCAGCGAAGATAGCATTCATGTGATCCGCATGTCGGAACACCACGGCGCGCTGTCGCCCATTCTGCATGTCGTACCGTTGCAGTTGCTGGCATATCACACGGCCTGTGCACTTGGTACGGATGTGGATAAGCCGCGGAATCTGGCTAAGTCGGTGACGGTGGAGTGAAGCGCAGCTGATGCTTCGCGGTTGATAGGTTGCACTATTAAATCAGTTAATCAAGTCTTTTAGTTTCCGTTAATCATAGCGGTGGATGGTCTGCAAACCATTGTGCAGCAAGGCTTAACTGATTTTCATAAGACGTGGCTCGTGTTCCTACGGCAGCAGCACGAGAGAATCATTTTGCTCGGCGTAAGACCACTCGACTACCCCCTCCGGATAGTCCTGTGGCCAATTTCCTGCAAGCCATTCCACCGCATCCCAGACCCGTTCCATTGTCGTCACTATCGCTATCGAGCCCGTCGCCCGTCATTTCCTCGGTTTCCCTTTAGCCTCATCACCTGCGGCGCCACAACCACATCCCTCCCGACGACGCTTTCTCCGGTGCCTCACCCGCACGCCCAACCTCCCGCATTGCTTCCAAAACACTCTTGCGCAACCAACCCGGTCGAGCGTCCGCCTGAGCCTTTCCCGCATCTCATCCTTAAGGTCAAGTTCGCGCGCGCCCACCGCAACATCAGTCGCAGCGTCTGTTAGCAGAATCTCCAAAAGGATGAGCGGTGGATGCGACCCGCTTCGCAAATCTGGCGCGTTTCAGAATGGACATAAGCGCGCGGCAGAATACGGCGCGCAGACAACGATTCGGCTGCGCCCAAACCAGGAGAAGTCGTTTGCTAAGAACCTTCATTTTCGGGGCGCTTTTGACGACAGCTGCTACGGCGCTCGCCGGGCAGCATTATGTCGAAATTTGGGACCCGACCGAGGCTCGCGGTTCTCAACGTCGAACGCCGTGCGGCAGCACAAGCCGGCTAAAAAGCGCGCGGCGCCAATGAAGCGAACGGCGGCGCACAGCAAACAGCACGGCGTAATGAAGTCGGTAGCGGTGCCGCTGCGGGCATCGACCGCCACCGAACGCCGCGTTCCGACGTTTGATGACATCTCCTGCAGAAGGACGCCTCAGGGTGATGTCTTGCGCGTGCATGGAGATTCGATGCAGGTGCGCGTCCAACGTTGAAGGGAACGGCGCGCTCTCGCTACAGTTTTGTGCGGTCATGCATTACGACCGCAAACAATCCTGCCTCTCATCGCCGCTGTCTCAAATCTCGCTCGACACACTGCAGGCAATCCAACGCCAGCTGCATTCGTTCAAACATCTGTGGGAACAGCGAAAGCTCGCGCGAGACCAGAGACCACCTCGATGTCACCGATGGCGAAGGAGCGCAATGGCAAGAGAAGCCGCGTCGGCCGACGGCTGAGCGTCCGGGCGCAGGCTTGATGTTTGAGAAAAAATGAGGAAAGTTTTCATCGCAGATGTGAGCATCTGCGCTTATCTGCCGTCAGATGCGGATCCTTAGGACTAGGACCACATGCACATGCCCAGCCAATGCGACAACGCTGCCACACTGGTCACACACAGCCACTAGTCCATTAAACCCAAATAAATTGCACTGGATTCGTCGAGTTGGATCGGAATACTTCCACTTCAGTGGGACAGCCTGCTTGTTGTATTGGCGGATATACGCATGAGAGCTTTTTGTCGAGATCTTTGATGCTGTTGAATATCCGAA
>LELG01000453.1 GCA_001045575.1 Candidatus Burkholderia pumila | reverse complement strand
AAGTGATGATGGCGCGCCTGGCCAGTACATCGCTCTTCGGCCTGTCAACCGATACACCTGCTTTGCACTTCGTCCCATGCAACACCTCCTTGATCAAAGGTGTTGCGACGACCGGTTGAATCCGCCCTGTATAGACGGTTATCGTACCTCGATCATCTTTTTCAGAGTCGAGCGATGTTCTTCAAGCAAGTTTGAATACGAGCGCGCGCCGTTCGCTCTTTCGCCGACTGTGATCAGAATCTAATGAAGTGTTCGACCGCGTGCACCTGGCCAAATAGACAGTTGATCAGTATCAGGAAGTCCGTAGGATGAGTATTGACGAGCAGTTTCATTGCTAGCGGAGGGTATGAACATGGTGCGGTCACCAGATCAATCCAGTACTCAGCGAGCCGAAGACAGCCAGTATTGGGAAGTTTCTGCAAGGTTTGATGTAGCATATAAAGTCATTTGCGCCAACGGTGTTTTGCTCTCAAGCAATCCTCTTCTATTGCAGTTGGGATCTTCAGAAAAAAACTGCCGCGAAGATCGCGCCCGCCGTCTTGTTTTTGTCGAGAGCGAGGTCTTCCGTTTTTATTCGGAAGTTATTAATCGCTTCTTCTGCGGCGAAGGTTCGCGAATCGTGGTCTTAAACGCTATGGAAAAGACCAAAAATCTTCGACTGGTCGAGCGCACGGTCGAGCAGATGATCCAATTCGGCATCAACAGGCGAAGTGAACCAGTGATCGCCATTGGCGGTGGCTGCTTGATGGATGCCGTCGGCTTCGCCGCGAGCATTTATCGGCGGCATGTCCCTTATGTGCGCGTGCCAACCACCCTCTTGGGAATCGTGGATGCAGGTATAGGAATCAAGACCGGGGTAAACTTTGGCTTCCATAAAAATCGCATAGGTAGCTATTGCGCGCCCATAGCCACCGTTCTCGATACCACGTTTCTGGCCACACTACCCAAGCGGCATATCCGCAACGGCCTTGCCGAAGTGCTCAAGATGGCAATCGTATCGGATGCGACGCTATTTGAACTTCTGGAGTCTCATGCGTCGGATTTGGTCGAGGCATGCGCGGAATCCTCGCCGATATCGATGAGGATCATCAAGCTCTCTATTCAGCGCATGCTAGAGAAATTAGAGCCCAACCTCTGGGAACACGACCTCTACCGGGTGGTGGACTTCGGCCATACTTTCAGCCCGGTGATCGAAATGCTCAAAGTGGACTGCTTGCTTCACGGCGAGGCGGTCGCTATTGACATGTGCATCTCGACCGTGATTGCGGCCAAACGACATTTAATTTGTATCGCTGCTGCTGACCGCATCATCGCACTGACCAATTGCATGGGTCTACCCATGATCAACTCTGATTGCACGGCCGCAAATATGCAAACCGCGCTTGATGATGTGATCAAGCATCGAGACGGACTGCAGCGTATCCCAGTTCCTATTGCGATTGGAGAGGCAACTTTTCTGAATGACGTGAGCCTGCAAGAGGTCATGGAGGCTTGCGAGTATCTTCAGCGGCCCTTCGGCGAAGGAGCGTTAGGGTGACCATCCTTCTGACCTACGATTTGGGAGGAACCTCCTTACGG
>LELG01000452.1 GCA_001045575.1 Candidatus Burkholderia pumila | reverse complement strand
AAACAGCGGAGGCGGTAGGCGCATCTCAAGCGTTGGGCGCGCGCTGGTTGCGCTATCGTGGCGGCATGCCATTATTCATGTCGAAACCTATCGCTGGTCGATACTTGTCGTTCGCTGAGCGAGAAGAACGCTAATCGCATCGCAGTTCGTTCATGATCGCCCCGCACGAGGTCCCTTCGTCGAGCAACAGGATCAACCGCGCTCGCCTTCAGTCAGATTCATTTTGCCCATGCACCTTTAGATCAGTGAAATTTCATTGGTTCAATGGACTACGTACCGGATGATCGCGTTCCAGACCGCGCGCCTCGCGCCCGACTACCTCACCGTCGCGCCCATTCTTGTCGATGTGAAGCGCAAGCTGCGCTTTGGGCATATCGCGGCGGCATGTACATGGACAAGCGGCCGAAATTATCGCTGGTGATGTGCCTGCTGAAGATTCATCCGCGTTTCTTTTATCAATTCGTGCGGCGCTTCGAATAGGGACAGATGCGCGATCAAATCCAGGTCCGTGTGAAGCGCGGTGTGCGCACGTTCGTGCGCATGTCGCAATCGGCGGGCAAGGCGCGCGTTTTTGCTTCGTCACCCTCCTTCATGGTCGAAGGCGTGCACATTCTTCCCTGTTCGATGTGAGACGACAGCGGCGCGTGCGCGGCCACGTGCTGTCGCACATGCATCGTGATGGCCGAGGCGACGATCGCCACCAGCACCAGAAACTCGCGGTTTGCAAGCGCATTGAAGTATTTCATCGTGCATTCTCTGTTCGTCGTTGCATTTGCGGGTTTCTCGTGTCGGAGACGCGCTGTAGTGCGTGGATGGCAGCAAGGGTTATGCCGCAGCGCGCCTTTCGGGCACGCTGCGTGCGTCTCGGCAGGCCGAGATCCACGAGAAGGCCACGCTTCGCAACGTCGAATTACACAGGAGGTGTCTGATGAGCACGAACGTCGTATCGGTATTAAATGATCTCGTCGAAACGTCGAAGGACGGTGAAAAGGGTTTCCTCAAGGCGGCTGAAGAGACGAAGGATCCGAGCCTGAAGCTGCTGTTCCAGAATCGCGCCGAAGCCTGCACGCGCGGCGCGCGCGAATTGCAGGAGATCGTGCAGCGTCTGGGCGACAAGCCGGAAACCGACGGCTCGATGTCGGGCGCGCTGCATCGCGGCTGGGTGGATGTGAAGTCCGCCGTGACCGGCCACAGCGATCACGCGATCCTCGCCGAATGCGAGCGCGGTGAAGACAGTGCGAAGAAGAACTACCGTGAAGCGCTCGACAAGGATCTGCCGGCGGATATCCGCACGGTGGTCGAACGCCAGTATCAGGGCGTGCTGGAGAATCACGACCGCATCCGCGATCTACGCGATCAATATGCGGCGGCGAAATCCTAAGTGCCGATCATCGCTCGATGTAAAAGCAACGGCCGCTTCTTCGATGAATCGGCCGTTTTTCATGTGCGCCCAGCATGGGCGCACACTCGTGGGTGCAAGTCCCACCATAAGCTGGTCACAGCGAATGAAGCGAAGCGCAACTGCGAAAGGGCGACTGATCGTGGGGAGGAAGCGTGAAGCGAAACTGCGAGCCGATGGA
>LELG01000451.1 GCA_001045575.1 Candidatus Burkholderia pumila | reverse complement strand
AAGGAATAGTTTACTCTAGGAAAGCAATAAAGGATGAATGAACTCATGTAAGGGAGGCGTGGTGAATCATGTGATGTTTTGGAGATTTGTTAAGCATGCTTCTTTGAGACTTGATTTAGGGCATACCTATACTAGTGGCGAACCATTCGTTCTCTTTTACCTTTCGGTCTCAAGAGAATTAAAGCCAATCTATCACCTATCCGGTCTCTAGATGAGCTTTACCTAAGTGAACCTATGGATTCCACATAATCCCCTTAGATAATTAGGCACTAGTTCACTAGCCAACTTGCTTAATTCTAGGTTTCATTGTAGTTAATATATTGAGCTCCTTCTTCCCCAATTGTTCTTATTTCAGACACAATGGATGTGAGGTTAAGAGATTACGTATTAGGTCTCACTCCTAACCTAGTGTAATTTAGTCTATGCCATTCCATAAAACCTAGTTACACAATTTAGCACAAGATTCATTACATTAACTAACAATATCACTTTCAAACTAAGCAAGTTCAATCACTTCATGGCCTATACAACCGAAATCTTAATCCATAATCCATAGCCCTAGAGCCTAGACATGCATCAAGCTATTAATTCAAGTGAATGAGCTAGCAAAGGCAACTCATGCATCATTTATCCCACAAGAAGCATACATTAACTCATCCCCTCATTCATCACATGATTACACCACTAATTAAGCTAAGTACTCATAATTAAAGCATGAAATAAAGACATAATGAGATAGAGAGATTTAGCCATAGAAAATTAAAAAGCTACCACCAGTTCATTCCAATCGTAAAGCCCATAAACATACTACAAATCCAGCACAATAGCATAAATAACAAAAGAGAAATGGTGAAAATAAGATCAATACATCAATGTAAGCAAAAACCTAAGAACCCTAATTTTAGACTAAGTGTTCCCCCTTCATTTGGGGTGAAATGTTCTATTTATACCCCCCTAAACCGTGGGGGTATATTAGTAAATTGTAGCTACTTAAAGTTTAAAAAGAAAATTACAAAATCTATTTTTTTCGGGTTCAGGGCCGTTCGTCGCGATGATTTGCCCGATCGTCGCGACGAACAGAGGTCAATTTGGGCGATTGAATAGGCTTCGTCGCGACGAGCACTGAGTTCGTCGCGACGAACTGAACTTGCTGAATCTCGATGCTGCCTGGTTCGTCGCGACGATTTGCTCCTTCGTCGCGACGAACTCAACTTGCTGATCCTTGTGTAGGGCTTCCATCGTCGCGACGAATGGCTTCTTCGTCGCGACGATCTGAGTGAATTCCTTGGCTTCAATTTCTCCATCTTCTTGTCCCCATTTTCTTCTCATTTGAGCTTGATTCGTCGAAGAATGGATCAATTGCTCCCTAGTACCTGTCATGTGCACATTTACCTAGGATTAGTCAACATAGCATGAGATTTGCCAAGTTTTACACCAAAATTAGTCCTCCGCGCCCTTATTTTTCACCTCATCCTACTAGAACATTTAAATTTTACCACTTAAATCTAGTCATATTTGATTCCCATCAGTGCTAAAGGTACCGATAATACGATTGGAGAATGATTGTGAAGAAATCATCAATTGTATCTC
>LELG01000450.1 GCA_001045575.1 Candidatus Burkholderia pumila | reverse complement strand
CGTATGCGCGATAGAAACGCCTGGTTTCATGCACAACTGGATCAATTCTTCGCGGGCTTGTGGGTCGTATTCTCGGCGACCGTCCCGCTTCGCGCCGACTACCAGGCGACTACGCAAATTACGATCTCTGTCATGTACTCTGATCCCAGTGGTCCACGTGGACAGATAGCATCAGAGAATCACTCGTTCATTGTTAAGGCGTCCTTCAAGGACCGCATACGGCTTGGGCAAGCCTAGGAGCTTTCCTTTTGGACAATTACTGATTGAGTCAACACATTGTTGTCTAGGCTGGTTGAATGCGGGTGCGCATTTCGCATCGAGCCTTTGAATAGCCTTTCGCAACGAAAAGCGGTTTCGTTACAGCCTCGCCGTAAGCTTTTGTATCATCCACGTCAAAAACGCGCATGGAACAAGATGGCGAAAAGTTATCCACAGAAACTGTGGATAAAGATGAGAATAATTGATGCCAAACCGCAGCGGGGCGCGGCTCGAACTGGCGTGACCGTTTGAGTGCCCCAACAATCGTCTGACTGTTGTACACTCTTGCTGACGGACGGCCGACGATGCATCATCATGCGCCGTCGCGCCGTCTTGCTGTCGTGAGAAGACGGCGTTCGATCGGCTCACCTTCAACGAAGAATGAGGCCATGACCTACAAGATTGCAATCGTAGTTGGAAGTCTGCGCCAGGATTCGTTCAATAAGCAGCTGGCGCGCACCGAAGGAGGTTCGAATTCGAGCATCTCGATATCGGCAGCCTGCCGCTCTACAACCAGGATTACGACAGCGACTATCCGGAAAGTCGCGCGCAAGTTCCTGCAGAACTTCGTCGATAAATACGTGGCATGGGTGAAGCGTTTCGCTGACTGAGCACTTCGCCGGATCAATCGGCAAGAGTACAGCCGTAAGGCCGTACCCCCTGCCACACCACCCGGCATGCGGGTCCTCGCCGGGCGGTTCGGGAAGTTGAGGTTATGAGAGTCGAGGGACACCCAGTCGATCGAAGTATGCGAGGCTCAGCACGCTGTTGAGCAACTGCCCACTATTGCGCCACCAGCGGCGACTGTTAGCCGCCACCTGTTGGACCTCATGAGACGGCGCGCCCAGCGCACGCAGTTCCCGGTAGATGGCAGCCCCACGGCGCCAGTGTTTATGTTTAAGCTGGATGCACGTACGATTGCGCGGCAAGTACCGCATCGTGCGCACGCCGCCCCGGTCGGAAACCGTAGCTGTGCTCGCTAAAGGTGGGGTCCAGAACCGGGTTGCAGCACCTGCAACAGCGCTGCAACCCGGTTCTGGACCCCAACAACCAATTGCTTGCGAATCGCCGGCCACGCCGTCATCAGATGACGCGTCGTCTGGTCAATGTCCAGTCCGTCCACCCCAGCGGCTCCCTTATTGGCTCGTACCCGGCTTAAGCGCTTGTCGCAGGTTCTCTCTTGTCAGCGCCGCTTTCAGCAGCGACGACCCCTATGTCCCCGGATTCATGACGCGGGCCGCAAGCTTCGTCGCTCACGGCCATGGGCACAGCTTCACCGCGCGTGACCCCCGCTCGCCCTGATCGGCAACGCCTTTTATCCGGTTAGCCTTGTCCATCGGCTCGCAGTTTCGCTTCAC
>LELG01000449.1 GCA_001045575.1 Candidatus Burkholderia pumila | reverse complement strand
TCCCGATCATCGTGACGCTTTGCATGACAATGGCCTCCGGTGGAAAATATCAAGCAGCCTACCCCTGTTGGGGCGGGGACGACTATCCTATTACACCCTCCGATCCAGGTTACAACCGGACTTGGGGGTAAAGCTCAGTCGTCGAGCAGCAGGATCAACCGCGCTCGCCTTCAGTCAGATTCATGTTGCCCATGCACTTTTAGATCAGTGCAATTTCATTGGTTCAATGAACTAGTTAAAGCTGCTTGGCCGATCGCACTACAATAAGCATAAGCGCACGTGCAACCCTAAAGGATCGGACGATGAAAGTGTGCATATACGGCCCGGGCGCTATCGGTGAATGGATCGGCGTGAAGCTCGATGCGCTCTTCATGCGCACGGCCTTCAGCTCATCGAAAAGGATGCGACGCATACGGTGAAGGTTGCGGCGAGTGCGTCGCCGGAAGCGCTCGGGCAGCAAAATCTCGTGATCGTCGCCGTAAAAACGCCTGCGATGCAGGACGTCGCGGCGCACGTCAAGCCGCTTCTCGGGCCGCAGACCATTGAACGGCGTGCCGTGGTGGTTCTGCGACGGCCTCGGCGATTCATTCGCGGGCAAACGCCTGACATCGGTCGATCCGGACGGTTCCATCACTGCGGCGATTCCTTCTTCCCAAAAGGTGGGATGTGTCGTGCGTACGAGCTGTTTCGTCGAATCGCCGGGCGTGATACGGCATCGGCAAGGCATGGGTCTTATTTCGGCGAGGCGAAGGGCAAACCGAGCGAGCGCGTCGATGAACTCGTATCGCTGTTTGCCAAGGCGGGTTTCGATGTATCCGCATCACCGCAGATTCAGCGCGATGTGTGGTTCAAGCTGTGGGGCACAACATGACCATGAATCCCATCAGCGCGATCACCTGCGCGCCGACCGACCGCATTCTCTCCGACGATCTCGTGCGCGACTTCGTGACACGTATCATGCTCGAAGCAAAGGAAATCGGAAAATGCTTCGGCATCCCGATAGAGCAAGTGCCGGAAGACAGGCACGCCGTCTCGCCGCGATAGCTTTGTCCGGGTAATTGAGCTAGTCGTTGGGATCGTAGCCCGCCGCGCGCCATTCCAGAAATTCCTGGCGTACCTGGCACGGGTTTTAGGCGCATTCGAATCGTAAGTGTTTTGAGCGAATGCGGACACCGCGCTGCATAAGAGGGAGCGCGGCCAGGCTTAAGCGAGAAAGGGATGTCATGATGTTTGGCTTTTACCGCATGGAGCTGTAAATCCATTCTAGTGTTGTGAGTTAAAAATTAATTGAATGATTAGCTGCTTACTGTGCGATGGACGGCACGTACTTCAAGAGGTGGCGAAGAGCGGAAGACCCAAGGCGGAACTCGTGTTGAGTGACTCGGAGCGCGAACAACTCAAGGCATTGACAATGCGTCGCAAGACAGCGCAGGCGTTGGCGTTGCGAGCGCGGATTGTGCTGGCGTGCGCGAAGGGCGTCGACAATAAGGATGTTTTGGCAAAACTGCGAATCACTCAACAAACCGTTTCGAAGTGGCCGGCAGACTTTGTTGCTTATCGTTTGGATGGTCTGCTCGATGCGCCGCGCCCCGGCGCGCCGAGCACGATCGAGGATTCGCATGTTGACGCGGT
>LELG01000448.1 GCA_001045575.1 Candidatus Burkholderia pumila | reverse complement strand
CTTTGGTACACGCTTCCTTCAGACCCCGCCTCACGACGACGCCCTTGCGTGTCGCTAATCCTTCACCACCATCAGGTTGGACAGGGGACTCCCACCCCCAAGCTGTTGCGCATGCGCGGCGCACCATGAGGACGCCCTGATTCGTCAGAGCTTTTTCATTTCCGGCGTCCCGCCGGGGGTCCAGACGGTGGTCCACTCTTAACCGAGTGAGCCTATGCGCCTTGCGTCCCGCCTCCGCCGTTCTCGACACGGCGTTTATTCATTCCGCCTCGTTTTCCCCGCTTCGCTGCGAGCCGTCCTCCGCCAAAACGAAATCAAGCGCTCGCTTAGCACGAAAAGCCCGGCGGCCGCTCGCCTCTTGGCTTACCATCTGTCGGCTAAAATGATTCCGATCATTGAGGAGGCGAAACGCTTGGCCGCGCATTTTGACCCTGACCGCATTGACGCGCAGTCGATCCGTAAGCTGATTGTCGAGAGCTTGCGCATTGGAGCCGACGGATCTGTCTCGGCGGATCGCCTTGAAACGACGCCGGGCCGCGAGGCGGAGGATCTGCGCGAGTTCTCGACCATGATTGATCGGGCCCGAATGCGAATCGGCCAGCGCATGGCGGGCGAGCCCACGGCGGCGCAATTGGCTGAGCGAGAACGAGCTGGCCGCGGTCATCGGACTCGCGCCCCGCTCGCCCTCGCCGCCCGTCGACGTCCCTCAGCGCCTCGACGAAGCGATTGCCTTATGGCTGTCGCATCTCGGCTCTCTTGCGGGGTCTACCCACAAGGCTTACGCAACTGCTCTGGCCGGATTCGCGCGAGCTGTTGATGGACCGGACTCGATGGTGGAGCACAGCATGACAAAATATCGGGTAATGGGCCCGCAGCGCGGGCTTTCTCTGCGGACGCAAGGCTCGACAGTCTCTTGTTTTTCTGCTTTTCCAATCACGCCGCGGGCATCATGCGCTGCCCCGCTTGGTTCGGCGACGCAACGCGCCGCGGTAGCGGTCGCAGAATAGCGCGCGATGACAAAAAATCAAGGGAGGGACAGATTCCCCGGCGAGCCCGTGTGAGCGCATGTGCGCAAGTTGCCGCCGACAAGCCGAATCACGCAACGACCAGCGGCATTGCGTTTTTCCAATTTGCTACCCGAAATGTCTTTCGACACATCGAAAATCTTATTGGGGGGCCCTATGGCTGAGCTTTTTTGGAAGGATTGCAGCGCGGCAGAAGCTGCCTTGATTGCGGGCGTCGAAGAGCGCGACATCCATCGCTTGGCGGACGAACGGTTACTGCCCGAAATGCTGCGCGCCAACCGAAAAAACTGCCGGTTCAGTCCTATCGAATGCGTTCTTGGCTCCTTCTATATTCGAGAACAGAACGCCTTGACCAAAGACGATTTCTGGCAGAAAAACAATGATTCGACGATCTTTCGGCTCATCGATTGGTCTGTTTCGATCGACAAAGTCGCAAAGATCCACTGACGCGCAGCGCGGATTCAACCGGTCGTCGCAACATTGGATTGTTGAACAGATTTTAGGTATTCGTCCAGGGCTTCCCCGCAGGCGTCTTCCATCCAAGAGTTTTCTGCGGCCTTGAGTTCAACGTATTAGCAACGGCTTGGATTTCCCGAACGCTCCACCGGGACAGGTCTGTACCTT
>LELG01000447.1 GCA_001045575.1 Candidatus Burkholderia pumila | reverse complement strand
GCGAGTTATCCAGCCGCACACTTTTTGGTTGATGCCTATCATCAGCTTTGGCATCGTAATACTGATGAGATTTATCAGCAGTTCACTTACATTGGCTATATTAGTCAACCTAGCTCCTTGACCCCTTACGCAATGCGATAGGCGGTCAACTACAACCGCTTTCACCAATAGTGAGTTCCAGCGTACTGCTGCCAGTTCCCACTTTCACAGGAGTGACCAGAAGTCACCAATAGGTCGGCTCATCGCCTACAGTCGATGCGACTCGCGTCGCACAAAGTAAGTCGAACCTTGTTCACACAAGCACGCGTTGCTCGCTCTCGCCTGAGGGTCACCCGATCGTAATGTACTGCGGTGCTGGCTACAGCGACTGAACAGTTGCGCGATGACCCATCACCTTAACATTTTTGCCTCTTTCGGTGCGCCGCGCCTCGAATCGCCGCCGTCTCGGGCTTCGTACCGGGCGCATCTGAGAATTCGTCTTGATACCGATTCTTGGACTCACAGATGAATCGCGCTGTCAGGCGGGCAAAAACACGCTGATCTTCTTGATCGTTTCGGTTATTCAACTCGCGAATTGAAGCGTAGCAAGCTTAACGGACAAGGTCGCCTGGGTCAGTTGCAGGTAATGCTGGAAGGAGCACTTTCGCAAGGCACGGTGGTGCAGATTCGGCGAAACCGGTAATGGATCGGTTCGCTCTTCGCGCCATTCGCTTGGATTCCACACAAAGCGGGCGTTCGATATCGGAGATGGTCGGCTTTGTGTTTCCGCGACACTCAACAAGAGGTGGTATGAACTCCAGAAAGGATCGCGTGATGGATGCCGACATCGCACATCTGAAGTCCGCGGTCGAAGTATCCTTGCGCGAGAACCATCCGACCTCGCCTCTGTCGATATTGGCACGACCGTCTGGCAAAACTTCATTCCGACGCACGTTTTTGCCCGCCTAGGCTAAGCAGATATTTGAACTTATCGGGCGTTTGGAACGAGGCGCGTCAGATGGCGACGGGACGATGATGTCCTAGCGGTTCAGCCTGATGCGGTCATGGGTAACAGCCCGGCGTTACGCGCTTGTTTCGTGGATTTTCCTCCCCAAACGGTCAACTTACGGTCCACTACGAGCATACGAACCCCCTGAGACCCACACGCAGACGCGTCCTGGCGATGCGTTTCTACGACTACTAGTTGGTTGAGCCAGATGAATTGCACTGGATTCGTCGAGTTGGATCGGAATACTTCCACTTCAGTGGGACAGCCTGCTTGTTGTATTGGCGGATATACGCATGAGAGCTTTTTGTCGAGATCTTTGATGCTGTTGAATATCCGAATATCCCGCGCATGATGACGTCGCGCGGGATGCGGGCAAACCCGTTCTCGACCTGATTGAGCCACGACGAATACGTAGGAGTGTAATGCATCGAGACGTTCGTATGGTCAGCCAGAAAAGTTTGAACGACGTCGGTTTTGTGGCTGCTCACGTTATCGCAGATCACGTGAATCTCCTTTCCGGCGGGCTGCGCCGATACCACCTCGGTGAGAAACGCGACGAACTGGACACTGGTATGGCGTGGAGCAGTCTTGCCCAGCACTTCGCCGGTAAAGACGTTCAACACGGCAAACAGGCTCAGGGTCCCGTTTCGTGTTTGTATTCGAAGC
>LELG01000446.1 GCA_001045575.1 Candidatus Burkholderia pumila | reverse complement strand
CGGCACGATGACGCAGGACAATTAATTGCCCTGTGTCATGAATGCCATCTCGCGCAGCATGGCGGTCGGATGCCTACCAGAATGGAGAGCCGTGTGCATTGAAAGGTGCAAGCACGGTTCGGGGGGGGGGGAGGCGCTGGGACGTCCTCGAAAGAAGCGTCTCGCGTCTACCCTACGAACATTCTTCAGTATCTCGGACCGAAGCTGAAGTTCGCGCCAAAGGACGAAGGCTTGCGTTACGTTGCGCACGGCCTGCAACTGACGATTGCCGATCTCGTCGCCGAAGTGCATGACACGCATCATCCACTGGCGACGGATTTCTATTATCGAAGACCAGAAGGACGCCGCGAAGATCCGCACGTAGAATTTTCTGGACCAACGCGTGCCGAAGTTCATCGGCTATTTCGAGCGCGTGCTGAAACAGAATCCGCATGGTCCAGCGCAGATGATCGGCGACGGCATCATGTATGTCGACCTGTCGATGTTTCAGGTCGTCGAAGGTCTGTTGTACGCCTTCCCTCGTGCGATGAAGTCGTTCGGCAAGCACTATCCACACGTGCTCGCCCTGCACGATGCCGTTTTGCGGCGGCCGAATATTGCCGCTTATGCGGATTCGGAGCGGCGCATCCCGTTCAATGAATCCGGCATTTTCCGGCACTACCCCGGACTCGATCAGGACGCGAAGTAAGCCGCGCGATCGCACTTTCAACTCGATGATCAAAGGAGCAGACATGGTCGAAACGATTCCTTCTTTCGGACTCGGCACTTTCCGCGTCGATGCTGATAAAACCGTTCACGCCGTCAGGAGCGCTCTGCAGATCGGATATCGCCTTATCAATACCGCGCAGTACTACAACAACGAATCCGCCGTGGGCCGGGGCGTGTGGGAATCGGGCGTGCCGCGCGGGGACGTGTGGGTTACGACCAAGGTCTGGTGGGAACGCCTGGAGCGCAACGCGCTCATCGCCAGTCTTTAGGGACAGCCACAAGAAGCTCGGTATCGGCACGATCGATCTCGCGTTGATCCACTGGCCGTTGCCGAAGGACGCGGTGCCGATTGCCGAGACGCTCGCGGCATTTCAGGAGGCGCAGAAGCTCGAGCTGATTCGCCATTACGGCGTGTCGAATTTCACTGCGCTGCTGCTCGAAGAAGCGTTGAAGGCATCGGGCGGGCGCGAGATCGTGACCAATCAGATCGAAGTGAGCCCGTTTCTTGCCAATCGCGCCCTCGCCGATGCAACACACAGCACCTGGGCGTGATAGTCACCGCCTATATGTCGCTCGGAGAAGGCCGCGCGCATAGGGATTCGACCATCAATGTCATCGCAAAGAAGCACGGCGCGACGCCTGCACAGGTGACGTTCGCGTGGCTGCTGGCACCGGAATATCGTGGTGCTGTTAGCATCGATCAATGCGGAGCATCAGCAGATGAACTGGGATGCGTGGAAGCTCAGGCTCGATAGTGAGTTGCGCGGATCGATGGGCTAGAGAGGGGCGGAGGAATGCTAAGGAGCGTCTGCACGATTCGTTTCGGACACGTGCGACAGGCGTGGATGTAGGCTCGACGGAAAACAATATGCGTTGGGAGCCCCCTCTCTCCTCACCTCGCACGGCCTGTCGATGCCGAGGTCGGTCACGAAGTCGATACCATCCAGAGGTTCTGA
>LELG01000445.1 GCA_001045575.1 Candidatus Burkholderia pumila | reverse complement strand
GCTGGCCTCTGCGGCGGAATACACCGTTGAGTGGCGGTTACGTTCCCACTCAATGCGGCTCTGGCAGCCATGCTAACCCGCGTTCACGTCCTCGTGGCGGCCAGCCTTGCCGAACGGGAGTCATACTGACTTGCTCATGCCTAAGAGGTTTCGTTTGCTGCCGCTCGAATGTTGCCGAGGAACGAGCCCTAACCAAGCGGCGAGTTGACGGCCACTCGCAAAGTTCTTCGCTTCGCCTACGGTCGCCACCAGCGCGCTGGCAGTGAGGGGGCCAATTTCTGGCGCCTTCTCAAGACGCTGGCTGGCCTCGTTCTCGCAATGCCATGCTTTAATCAGAGCCTCAAGCTCATTGACCGGTTGATACAGCATCTGCAGATGCTCCAGCCGTTATGTACGCGATGCCCTGAGGCACGATTATCCCGAACTCGCTGAGCAGACCGCGAATCTGATTCGCTTGTGCTGTATGAACCTTAACGAAGCCTTGCCGTGCGCGGTGCAGTGAAAGCACTGACTGCTGTTCAACGTTCTTGATCGGCACGCATCGCATCGACGGGCGACTTACTGCTTCGCAAATAGCTTCAGCGTCGGCCGCATCATTCTTATGGCTCTTCACGTACGGCTTAACCAACTGCGGCGCCATCAATTTGACTGTGTGGCCAAGCGTCTGAAGTTTGCATGCCCAGAAATGAGCGCTCCCGCAAGCCTCCATCCCAATTAAACACGGCTGCAAGTTTGCGAAGAACACCGCCACTTGCTCGCGACGAAGCTGCTTGCGAAGCAGAACGTTCCCTTGCTTATCGACGCCATAGACTTGGAATACGCTCTTCGCCAAGTCGATGCCAATCGTTGTAATCTCCATGATGGGCGCTCCCGCTGTTCGAGTGGTTGACGACACTTCCACTCTGGCACATCGATGCCGTCATAGATGGGAGCGTCCATCCCATTGCTTACAGATAAGCTTCAGGTTCTAATCGTTTTTCGTGCGGCATTCGCGACTTGCTGCACTTGCACCGTTCTACGATCTCGTCTCTGTGAACGTCTATAGTGATGGGTCGAACAGGACATGGCCATGACGTTAGGCGACGAATTTCGACTGGAAGACGTAACTGCATTTAAGCTACTAAGCTTTTTACCCTCGCGCATGGTCCGAACAGGCGGGCCTCAAAATCGGCATATGGGACGGCCGTAAGGCCGTGCCCTATGCCACATTACCCGGCATGGGGGTCCGCACCGGGCGGTTCGGGAAGTTGAGTTGAGATTATGAGAGTCGAGGGACGCCCAGTTGATCAAAGTAAGCAAGGTTCAGCACGCTGTTGAGCAACTGCCCACTGTTGCGCCGCCAGCGGCGACTGTTGGCCGCCACCTGTTGGACCTCATGAGACGGCGCGCCCAGCGCACGCAGTTGCCGGTAGATGGCAGCCCCACGGCGCCAGTGTTTAAGCTGGATTACCCACAACCGGTGACGCCTCCTTCATCCAACTCACGCCAGACCCCGTGGGGTTTGCGCTATTGCGTTTGACCCCCGGGGCAACCCACAAGCTGTAGCCCGGAAACTTGCGACCAAACACATTGGCTATTGCGCTTTGGGTCTCGTTGACCTTCAGACGCAGTGGCCCGTACAGGCGCCGCAGCAGCGCCATTACTCGCTCACCCACACGACGGCTACGAACATAGA
>LELG01000045.1 GCA_001045575.1 Candidatus Burkholderia pumila | reverse complement strand
GGTGGCAGTACCCGCTCGCAGGTCTGTTGAGAGCTTCCGGCCTGGCTCGCCGCACCTTTTACTACCAGCAGAAGGCGCTGCAAATGAGCGACAAGTAGCTGCCGTCAAGAAACAGGGCAGATATGGACATCGACGGATCACGATGGTTTATCCGCAAGAGCGGCATGCTGATCAACCCACAAGACGGTGCGGCGGCTGATGGGGCAGATGCAGATAAAATCATGTCTTCGCGGTAGGAAATTCCGCGCTTGTCACTAGGAGCGAGGGCGGTCGACTGGAATCGCTGGAACTCAGAATCCATCCGAACGCCATGCATCAATCCCGGCAGGATGTCGACAAGGAGTTCGGGTTTTTCCATCTCACTTCCCGTTGATCGATGAAGACAATGCAGACTTCTGCAAGACCACGATCAACGACGTGCTGGTGAAGCTGGACCGCAAGTGTGCGTATCCCTGTGTGATCGATTCGGCGAATGGGCAGCATTTGTTGTGAGGGTCTCCGATACCTTGTGCACTGTCAGGGAAAACGCGTTGCATGTCGTTTCGTTAACTTATAATGAATATGGCGACGGAAATTGCAAGCGCGAGACAATCATGACACATATCACCCGGGCTGAAGTCAGCTTTCCCGCCGAACGCGAGGTGCAGACCGCATCGGAAGGACAACGCGCGCTGGCGGCGTACTTGTCGACCAGCATCGAGACGCATCCAGATTTACGATGACAAGGATCAGGCGCATCTGGTGGAATTACCCACGTCCGCCCTTCGTCTGCTCGTGGACATCCTAGCCGAACTTGCCGATGGGAGTGCCGTGCCGAGTGGTCCCGGTTCATGCAGAACTGACGACTCAGGAAGCCGCCAATCTGCTCAACGTGTCGCGGCCGCACGTGGTCAAGTTGCTGTAATCAAACGCACTGCCTTATCGCAAGACAGGCAAGAATCGTCGAATTCGATTCGACGATCTGATGCACTACAAGGCCGAACGTGACCGCACAAGTGAAGAACAAGTAAAGAGGCCATGGACGCGCTAGCGCGTCAGGCGCAAGAACTAGGAATGGACGACGAATGACGCGTTCAGGCTTGACGGTGATATTCGACACATGTGTGCTTTTACCCCGCCACACTCTGCGACTTTCTGACGTGGCCTAAGCCTTTTCGGACGGTTCCGGGCTCGGTGGAGCGCGGAGATTCATGAGGAATGGCAGCGCAGTTTGCTGAAGAAGCGTCCGGAGTTGATGCGGCAACAACTTGATCGCACCGTGCGCCTGATGAACGACGCCATTCCTGACGCAATGGTCGAGGGTTATGAAGATCTGATCGAGGGATTAACGTTGCCTCATAAAATGATCGCCACTCACTTTACGGCTGCTGCAATCCGCGCCAACGCCAGCGTGATCGTCACGCTCAATGAACGTGATTTCCCGGAAGAGAGACTGGCTGGTTTCGATATCGAAGCACAGCCTTCGTAGATGACCTGTTAGACGCCTATCCTGCCGCGATCATTTATGCAGTGCAGCGACATCGCCGCCCATTTGAAGCACTCGTCGATGGATGTCGACCGGTACATTGAGCGTCTACAGAAGCAAGGCCTTGTGCAGACGTGCCGGACACTTGCTGCGTACAGATCGATTTTGTAGATGCGCGATGCAAGGCATCACGCATCCATATATCCCCATCACCCCTCAAACACCGGCCTTAAATCCGTCACCTTCAACGACGAATCCGGCGCACGTCCCTTCCGCGCGCGCTTGTTGACATGCAGTTCCATTTGCGAACCGGCAAGCTTCTCATCGCGAACCTTGCCGCCGCGTTCGGTGCCGATCATCACCACGCCGTTCTTGTCGATGGCCCGCGCCTGACGCAGCGTTTCTTTCTCATCGAGCGCCATCAGAATGACGCCACGCCCGCCGCCCGACAGCGTCTTCATCTCGTCCATGCCGAATACGAGCAGACGCCCGGTGCTCGACAGGCACGCAACCGATGTAGCGCCCGGAATGACCGGCATCGGCGCGAGCGGCGCTGCGCCTTCGTCGATGGTCATGAACGCCTTGCCCGCTTTCTGCCGGCTGATGAGATCGCCCAGCTTGGCAACGAAGCCGAAACCATTGCTCGATGCCAGCAATAGCTGTTGTTCCGCGTTTGCCGCAAAATAATGCAGCAAATGCGAACCCGATTCCAGTTCGATCAGCGACGTTACCGGCACACCATCGCCGCGGCCGCCCGGCAATGAAGCCACCGGCACCGAATATACGCGCCCGTTGCTGCCCCACGCGACCAGTGAATCCGGCGTGCGCGCCATGAACGCGGCGTACAGGCTATCGCCCTGCTTGAACGTGAAGTTCGCCGGATCCAGCCCGTGGCCCTTCAGCGCGCGCATCCAGCCGCGCTGCGAGACGACCACCGTTACCGGTTCATCGATCACACGCGCCTCGAACGTCGCACACGCCGCCTGCTGAATCAGCGTGCGGCGATCGTCGCCGAATTGCTTGGCATCGGCTTCGATTTCCTTGATCATCAGGCGCTTCATCGCGGCGTCGCTGTTGAGCAGTTCTTCGAGCTTCTTCTGTTCGTCGCGCAGGTCGGACAGTTCCTGCTCGATCTTGATCGCTTCCAGCCGCGCCAGCTGGCGCAGGCGAATTTCGAGGATATCTTCCGCCTGCCGGTCCGATAGCTTAAAGCGCGCGGTCAGCGCCTGCTTCGGCTTCTCGGACTCGCAGATGATGCGGATGACTTCATCAATATTCAGGAAGACGATCACCCGTCCTTCGAGAATATGGATGCGGTCATCGACCTTGCCCAGACGATGCTGCGTGCGCCGCGTCACCGTCACGAAGCGGAAGCTGACCCACTCATGCAGAATCTCGACGATGCCCTTCTGACGTGGCCGGCCATCCGCGCCGATCATCACCAGATTGATCGATGCGTTTGATTCCAGGCTCGTATGCGCAAGCAACGTATTGACGAACTCAGTCTGATCGATACGGCTCGACTTCGGCTCGAACACCAGCCGCACGAGCGCGTCCTTGCCGGATTCGTCGCGCACGGCGTCGAGCAGCGCGAGCATCGACTGCTTGGTCTGCACTTGCTCCGGCGACAGCGCTTTCTTGCCGAGCTTGATCTTCGGGTAGGTCAGTTCCTCGATTTCTTCGAGCACCTTCTGACCCGACGTATTCGGCGGCAATTCGGTGATGACGAGTTGCCACTGGCCACGCGCCAGTTCCTCGATCTTGCAGCGCGCGCGCACCTTCAGCGAGCCGCGCCCATTCTCGTACGCCGCCGAAATTTCCGCCTGCGACGAAATGATCTGCCCGCCGCCCGGAAAGTCCGGTCCGGGCAGCTTTTCCATAAGACCGGCGTGGCCGATCTTCGGATCGCGGATCGTCGCGATGGCGGCGGCGGCGATTTCGCGCAGATTGTGCGATGGAATCTCCGTCGCCATGCCAACCGCAATGCCCGATGCGCCGTTTAGCAGCAGGAACGGCAAGCGCGCGGGCAGGAGCTTCGGCTCTTCGAACGCGCCGTCGTAGTTCGGCATGAAATCGACGGTGCCCTGATCGATTTCATCGAGCAGCAGGCGCGCGATCGGCGTGAGGCGCGCTTCGGTGTATCGCATGGCTGCAGCGCCGTCGCCGTCGCGCGAGCCGAAGTTGCCCTGACCGTCGATGAGCGGATAGCGCATCGAAAAGTCCTGCGCCAGACGCACGAGCGCGTCGTACGCGGACTGGTCGCCGTGCGGGTGATATCTACCCAGCACATCGCCGACCACGCGCGCCGATTTCACCGGCTTGGCCGTGCTGCCCAGACCCATCTCGCTCATCGCGTAGAGAATGCGGCGCTGCACCGGCTTCTGGCCGTCGCTGAAATCGGGCAGCGCACGGCTCTTAACCACGCTCACCGCATAGTCGAGATAGGCGCGTTCGGCGTAGTCGCCGAGCGTCAGCCGTTCGCCCCCGTCCGGCGCGGTCTGTTCGGCGAAGAGGTCTTCTGTATTTGCCATCGATTAATGTTCCTGATGCATGCCTGAGGCATCAAATGTCCGCT
Organism: Candidatus Burkholderia pumila; assembly: GCA_001045575.1. GTDB lineage: Bacteria > Pseudomonadota > Gammaproteobacteria > Burkholderiales > Burkholderiaceae > Caballeronia > Caballeronia pumila. The sequence continues at coordinate 13,070 of LELG01000045.1, read as the reverse complement.
TCGACTTCGTTGCCCTTCTCTTCGAGCCAGCTACGGCGCGACGCCGCTTCGCCCTTGCCCATCAGCATGGTCATGCGCGAGACGGTCAGGTCGAAGCCGAGATCGCCCAGCGCGACCGGCAGCAGGCGGCGCGTGTCGGGGTTCATCGTCGTGTCCCAGAGCTGTTCGGCGCTCATTTCACCCAGGCCCTTGAAACGGCTAATGCTCCACGCCGTTTCGCGCACTCCGTCCTTGCGCAGCTTGTCGAGGATCGCTTCGAGTTCGCCTTCGTTCAGCGCGTAGAGCTTCTGCGCGGGCTTTTTGCCGCGTGCGGGGGCATCGACACGAAACAGCGGCGGACGCGCGACGCACACGTGGCCGCGTTCGATCAATTGCGGGAAGTGCTTGAAGAACAGCGTCAGCAGGAGCACTTGAATGTGCGCACCGTCGACGTCTGCATCGGAGAGGATGCAGATCTTGCCGTAGCGCAGATTCGAGAGGTCGATCTGATCGTCGGGACCGTGCGGATCCACGCCGATGGCCACCGCGATGTCATGCACTTCGTTGTTGGCGAACAGGCGGTCACGCTCGGTTTCCCACGTGTTGAGCACCTTGCCGCGCAACGGCAGAATGGCCTGGAATTCCTTGTCGCGGCCCATCTTCGCGGAGCCGCCTGCCGAGTCGCCCTCGACCAGAAAGAGTTCGTTGCGCGCGATATCCGTCGATTCGCAATCCGTCAGTTTGCCCGGCAGCACGGCCACGCCCGAACTCTTTTTCTTCTCAATCTTCTGGCCGGCCCGCGTGCGCGCCTGCGCTTGTCGAATGACGAGTTCCGCGAGCTTCTTGCCATACTCGACGTGCTGATTGAGCCACAGCTCCAGCGCCGGACGCGAGAATGACGACACGAGCTTGACGGCATCGCGGCTGTTCAGGTGTTCCTTGATCTGCCCTTGGAATTGCGGATCCAACACCTTCGCCGACAACACGAACGACACGCGCGCGAACACGTCTTCCGCGAGCAGCTTGACGCCCTTCGGCTGCAAGTTGTGAATCTCGACGAAGTTCTTCATGGCCTGGAACAAGCCATCTCGCAGGCCGGATTCGTGCGTGCCGCCCGCGGGCGTCGGAATCAGATTGACGTAGGATTCGCGCAGCAGCGTGCCTTCCTCGCTCCACGCCACGACCCACGATGCGCCTTCGCCTTCGGCAAAGGTCTCTTCCGTGTTCTTCGAGCTTTCGGCAAAGCGCTCGCCTTCGAAGAGCGGAATCAGCAAGTCCCTGCCGCCCAGACCTTCGAGCAAGTAACCGCGCAGACCATCTTCATACTTCCACGACTGCCGCTCCCCCGTCTTTTCGATGACGAGCACCACTTCCACGCCCGGCAAAAGCACGGCTTTGGAGCGCAGCAGGCGCTGCAACTCGCCGAGCGGCAGGTTCGCGGAATCGAAGTATTTCGGGTTCGGCCAGGCACGCACGCGCGTACCGTTCTTCTTCTCGCCGCGTTCGAGCGCGCGCGTCTGCAATTGCTCGACGACATCGCCATTGGCGAACGCGAGTTGCACGGCCTTGTTGTCGCGCCAGACGATCACTTCGAGGCGCGTGGCGAGCGCGTTCGTCACCGAGACGCCGACGCCGTGCAAGCCGCCCGAGAAAGTATACGCGCCACCGACGGCTTTGTCGAACTTGCCGCCCGCATGCAGCCGCGTGAACACGATCTCGACCACCGGTACGCCTTCTTCCGGATGCAGGCCGAACGGAATGCCGCGCCCGTCGTCTTCGACGGAGACGGAATTGTCGGTGTGCAGCGTGACGACGATCTGCTTGCCATAGCCGCCGAGCGCTTCGTCCGAAGCGTTGTCGATGACTTCCTGAATGATGTGCAGCGGATTCTCGGTCCGCGTGTACATGCCGGGCCGCTGCTTGACGGGCTCCAGCCCCTTGAGCACTTTGATCGATACTTCGCTATAGTCGGCCGCCTTGGTCTGCATGACAGTACGCTTACCTCGTGTCGTATCTATCAACGTTGCGCTGGAATTTTTCGTGGACATAGTTGAACGTTGATCCGGCTTCTCAACGTGTGAAAAGCCGGCAAATATCTGATTTTGTGGCTGGCCGGAAGCTTATAAAACAAGCGTAACGCCCGCCCGTCGATCCGAGCCGCAGAATAGCGTTTTTCGCTTGCCGCGCCCACCTTGGGAGCATAAAACGCTAAAGGCGCAGCGAACTTGACAGTCGCGTGAAGGCGCTTACTTGCGCTTCGCTTCCAGTTCTTCCCAGCGTTCCAGCGCGACCAGCAATTCCTCTTCGATGGCCGCATGCTGTTCCGAAAGGCGCGCCTTCCTTTGCGTCCTTTGCGAAGATCGAGCTGTCCGCAAGCTGCACGCCGATGCTCGTCTGCTCGGCCTCCAGCGCCGCGATGCGCTCCGGCAGCCTTTCCAGTTCGCGCTGTTCCTTGAACGACAGCCTGACCGTGCGCTGGGCGTTGCGGCCCGCCGCGCTATCCTTGGGCGCGTCGTCCTTCGGCGCTTCCTTCGCGGTCTGACGCGTCGCTTCTTCGGCGATGCGCTCCGAACGTTCGCGCTGCACCTGCCAGTCCGAAAAGCCGCCGACATACTCGCACCACTTGCCGCCGGCTTGCGCCGCGAACACGGAGGTCACGACGTTAATAGGAAGTCGCCGAGATAGCTCATGACGTGCTTCTTGACGCCGTTGATTTCGACCCATTCGCTGCCGGGACTGATCGTGTCCGCGAGTGATTTGTCGAGATCGAGTTGCGCGCGCATCTGGTCGAAATACGCGACCTGGATTTTGGTGCCGGTGCGCACGCGGCCTTCGTCGGATTGCAGATCGCCGAGGATCAACTTGAACAGCGTGGTCTTGCTCGCGCCGTTCGGACCGGCGAAACCGATCTTGTCGCCGCGCATCACGGTAGCCGTAAAGCGATAGACGATGGTGCGATCGCCATAACGCTTCGTGACGTCCGTCAGTTTCGCGACGATCTTGCCGGACTTCTCGCCCTGTCCGACATCGAGCTGGACGTTGCCCTGCAAGTTGAGGCATTCGGCGCGTTCCTTGCGTATTTCGATCAGCCTCGCGATGCGCTCGACACTGCGCGTGCGCCGCGCTTCCACGTCCTTGCGGATCCACACTTCCTCTTGTGCCAGCAGCTTGTCGAACTTCGCCTGCTCGACCTGTTCGACTTCGAGTTGCTGCGCCTTGCGCATCTGATACGCGCTGAAATTGCCGGGATACGAAAGCAGCCGTCCGCGATCCAGTTCGACGATGCGCGTCGCCACGCGATCCAGAAACGCGCGATCGTGCGTGATGAAGAGCAGGCCCGTGCGCAGCGTCACCAGCAATTCTTCGAGCCAGCGGATGCCGTTGAAGTCCGGATGGTTGGTCGGTTCGTCGAGCAGCAGCACGTCCGGCTGCACGACCAGCGCGCGACGCACTTTTTCATGCCGCTCGACAAAGCGCCCGAACGCGCGCTGCCGTCGAGGCCGATCTGCGCGAGCGTAGTCGAGACGCGCGTGCGCCAGTTCCACGCATCGCGCGTGTCGAGCGCGGATTGCAGCGCGTTCATGCGCGCGAATAACTCGTCGTGCTTCGCGCCTTCGGGTGTGTCGGCGAGCGCGTAGGCGACGGCATCGTATTCGTCGAGCAGAGCGCGCGCTTCGGTCAGGCCGGAAGCGACGACGTCGAACACGCAATGCATTCGGCGGTCAGCACGCGCATGTCCATGAACCAGTGCGACGCGAGCAGCGGCAGAAAGATCAGCAGATTCTTCACCCACTGATACACGCGCATTTCGCGGATGATGAGCTTGGGCACCGAGCGCTTTTGCTCGAAGAAGATGATGATCGTATCGTTCACCTTGCGAGTGGCTTTCGCACGGCTGCGTCAATATGTACAGAGGAGCGTCTGGAGGGCAAAGTACATGACGCTGATGGTGGTGAAATTGCCGGGCCCAGGCAGGCACTGTTCAAGGGTCGAAATAAACCACATCGCGGGGACCGAAAGTGGGTCAACGGCTGGTGACCTGAACAAATTGCTAATCGGTTGCAGGTAGATTTCCTGGATGATGAGTCTATGCGCATCTCTCACGAAGCCATTTATCAAGCATTGCGCTTGGAGAACTTACGAATCGAGATCGATGCGCCGTGAATGACAAGCGGCAGCGGCACGACGTTGACCCGGCTGCCGTCAGCAAGACGCGCATCGACCATCGGCGAGGATTCGTCCACGCGGCGGCCCATGCCCGCCGAGATCCGCTGCGCCACGTTGATGACGTGCGCGTTGTCGTGGAACTTGCAGTTGGTGAGTTCGAGGCGGCCGTGGTGTTCCACGTAGACCTGATCGGGACCGTTCACCAGCACGTCGCTGACGGTTTCATCGGCGAACAGCGGTTCGATCGGGCCGAGGCCGTACATGTCGTTCAGCAGTTCGCCGACGATCTGCACCTACTCGGAAATCGTGATGTTCAGCCCTTCGCGCTCGGCGACTTCCATCACCAGCGCCGGTGCGTTCATCGACGAGAACACACCCGCGCGGATAGCTTTGAACAGGTCCGAGCGCACCAGCGTTTCGTGCGCCTCGACGACCGGCGCGCGTGCAGGTGCGGGCGACGGCGCAGGGTGGGTACGGCCTGTGGATTCTCCGCTTCCGTTTCGACCGCGTGCAGCGGCGCGCGAGCCTGTTTCTGGCCGAACATCTCAGACTCTCCTCAACCTGAACTTCTGAAGCAGCGAACGTTCGACGGCGGCATGCTGCCCCGTCAGGTCGCTGGCGATGCGCACGATGGCTTGATTGAAGCCATTCGCGGCCTTTTCCCTGGGCGCTTCACCGAGGTTCTCGGCAGTGGCGAGCGCCTTGTGCTCGAACTGGATTTCGTGCAGCACGGTGCGGCCAACGGCCTGCATGAAGTCGGTCGGCTGAACTTGCCCGCGGTCGCCGCGTTCGGGTTGTTCCGCAGCAGCGAAGTCGGCGGATTGTTGTGCGGTCTTCGATATTGCGCAGCAGGCGAATGGTTTCGCGCGTCGCGTACACCGAGCGGTCGATAACGAGATAGACGCGCGACGCGTGATCGAACGCTTCCTGCGCGAGCGGATCGCCCGGATTGCCGATATCGACGATTACGTAGTGGAAGCTGTCGCACAGCAGCTCGATGATGCGCTTGAGCGCGCCCGGCGTATGCGTCTTCGCAGTGCCGTATTCGAGATTGGCGACGAGCATGCGTTCCACGTATTGCGTGCGGATCGAGACGGTGCGCGTTTTGCAGCACATCGACGAAGCCGCCGTTGCTCTGCGTGCCGAGCATACTGTTGGCTGCGCCGCCGGACAAATTCAGGTCGACGAAAGCGACCTGGCGATGCGTGTCTTCGGCCAGATGGCGCGCCAGATTCAGCGCGAGCGTGGTGACGCCCACGCTGCCGCGCAAACCCGCGAATGCAATCGTTTTACCCGCGCGCGCCAGCGTCACGGGACTGACCTTGCCTTCCGCGACGTTGATGATGCGCTTGAGCAGTTCGACCGTCAGCGGCTTGACCAAGGTCAGACAGTTGAGGTCGGACAGCGGCATGACCGAGCCATGCAAGTCGACCAGCAGGAACTGCGGCGAACGTTCGATTGTGGAAATTATAGGCAATCGCGTCGTCGAGACCGCCGACGGCGATATGCGCGTGCGGCATCGCCTGTTCGAGCACGAAGCTCTTCAGGATTTACTCGGTCTGACGGTCGGAGACGAAGGAGATGAAATTCGCCGCACGGATGGCGCCCTTACCCTTGATCAGCGTGAACTCTGTTGTGCTCATGGCGTTCGGTGTCGATGTCTGCGCTTACCTGCTGTTGCGCGTTGTCGTGGTGTCGAGCGGCATCACGCAGCCGGTTTCATAGCGGTTCGCCGCGATCGCGGCGACCGCGGCATCGGCGAGGCCGGGCGTCTGCGGACGCACGGCGTCTTCCGGCCGCGCGAGCTGCGCGGCGAGGTTCGTGTAGGTGGCGCAGCCCCATTGCATCGACGGACGGCGCACGCCGCCATTCAGCAGCAGCGAATCGCGCGTGAGTCGCTCGCAGTCGGGCGGCGTGGCGTTCTTGCCGTCGTAGCCGATCACGCGGGCGTCGGGCAGGCCAATGTTCGGTTCGATGCAGCTGGCGAGCGGCGCGACGGCCGCGCACAGAGCAAGAATCGAAACGATGCAGACGTGTTTCATGGCATGAATCTCAATAGACATAGCCGGTCGCGCCGAACAGACGGCCCAGCGCATATTCGACGTCGCTCGCGGGCTGCACCAGCAATTCGAGCGGCGAACGCAGCTTGCCCGGATCGGTCGGCTCCACGATGTACGGCGTCACCATACTCACGAGTTCGGTCTTGTTGTTCTGGTAAGCGGTCGACGAGAACAGCTTGCCGAGAATCGGCAGCGAGCCGATGCCGGGCACTTGCGACACGACATCGCTCGTATTGTTTTGCAGCAGCCCGCCGATCGCGAAGCTCTGGCCGCTCGCCAGTTCCACGGTCGTATCCGCGCGGCGCACCGACAGGCCCGGCACGGTGATACCGTCCAACATGACGCTCGCCGAACTATCAATCTGGCTGACTTCCGGCCGCACCACCTTCAGGCTGATGCGGCGGTCGTTCAGCACGGTCGGCGTGAAGTCCAGCTTGACGCCGAACTGCTTGAATTCAACGCTGATCGCGCCATTCACCTGCGAAACCGAAATCGGGAACTCGCCGCCCGCGAGGAAGCTCGCGGTCTGATCGGAAAGTGCCACCAGATTCGGCTCGGCGGGCACGGTCAGCAGGCCTTCCTGATTGAGCTCATCGACGAGCGCTCGGATATTCGTGTTGTTAGTCTCTTGAACGCGGCCAGCATCGAGAACGCCTTGTTGCCGGCGAGGTTGATCGGATAGGTCGTGCCGCCGCTGGACGTGGTGATTGGCTGGTTGTAATTGTAGATCTGGCGGCCGCTGAAGGTGCCACTGTACCAGCTGTCTGCCGCACTGCCCATGGCCTGCCAGTTGATGCCCCACTGCTGCGTCACATTGCGATCCACTTCCGTGATGCGCACGCGCAACTGCACCTGCAACGGACGCTCGACCGTCATGCGGTTGATGAGCACTTCCTTGTCCCCGAGCATCGGCGTGACGGCTTGCACGATGGCGTCGGCATCGGTGGAATGCTGCACCTGGCCGGTCAGCACGAGCGAACCCTGCGCGCCGGCGACTTCCACGTTGATATTCGGGAAACGCGCCTTGAGCATGTCGCGGTTCATCACGACCGTGCGCTGGAAGATCGGCTTGCTGTTCGCGCCGAGCGCGTACAGCGTGGCCGAGCCGGCCTTCTTGCCGAGCACGAACACGGCGCGCGGCGACGGCACCTGCACATCGGCGACATTCGGATCCGCGACGAACACCGAGACGGCATCCTCCAGCAGATGAAGCATCGAGCCTTTGCCCGCGTCAAGCGTAAGCACGCCTTGCGCGACGTCGGTGGTGACCGCGCTCTTTTGCACGTTGACAACGTTCACGGTGCGACCCGCGGCGTGCGTCATTTGCGGCATCGGCTCGGCGGCTTGCGCGAGCGAGGCGCAGGCGAGCCGATGGCAGCGCCCGGCCACATCGGGCTGAGATTCGGACTGAACTGCTTTTTCATGACATTCTTTTCCTTGGTCGCCGGATGCACCGGCCGCTTAAGCACGATCGGGCGCGATCAATTACGCAGGACGGGGACGCTCGGCAGCGGCGGCGTGCCGGGTGTGCCGGTGCCCGACTGGGCGACGCTCTGGCCTTCGATCTTGTCCGAGCCGCGATAGATCGTGACGGTGCGCGGCATCGGTGCGGGCGCGGCGTTGTCCGAAGGCGCGGCCTGCGGTGCCTTGTTGCGCGGCAGATCGCGTACGGCGCGGGAGATATCGCTGGCCCAGATCGGCGCACGTTCGGCCGATGCGCTGCTCGCCGCAGCGACGCCGGACGCCGGATCACGCGTGGCAGTGGCGAACGAGCGCAGCGCCAGCGACAGGCTGCCCAGACGCGTGGCCACGGCGACGACTTCGCCCATGCACGGCGTCACTTCGAGCATGACTGTGCGGCGCGTATGCCGGAATCGGGCTGATCGCTGTTGGCCTTCGGGCGCTTGATTTCGGAACCGACGGCCAGCACACGCACATGCTCGAACCACCGTTTCGCTCAATACGGCGAAGTCCAGCGAATCCGTGCGGCGGTCGTTGCGCCAGCAGCAGGTCGACGTAATCGCCCGGCTGAATCAGACCGGCATTGCCCGATACATTGTCGGCGACCCGCACGGCGCCGGCATCGACCGGATGGCGGCGCCGTGCGCCCTTCAGTTCTGGCGCTTCCGGCACGCCCGAGGATCGCATTGGGTGGAATTCCATTGGTCGGCACGGCCTCCCACGTGATGTCTTCATCGCGCAGCAAGAGACCCTGCGGCAAAGCGGCGGAGCTGACGAACACCTTCTCCGTCGTGACAACCGGGTTCGACGGTTTCGATGCGCTGGCGACAACCACCCGCACGATCATGGCGATAAGCAAAGCGACGATGAGCAGAATGGCGAACTTGATGATGTTGGACATGGGAAGCGCCGTCCTAATGCGACAGGATCAATGGCAGCAGGGCCGACAGCACGATCACGAGACCGCCGCCGAGCACGAGCGCCACACCGTACGGCACGCCACGCGTGCCGTAGAACATTGCCAGCGCGCATGGGCGCCGAACTCTGGGCGGCGTTCATGTTGCGCGTGACGAGACTGACCAGGGACACCAGCGTCCCGATCACGGAAATCATCAGGGTGAATGCGGGCAGCGACAGGCTTAAGCCCACCCACAGAAAAATAACGGCTGCGAGCTTCGCATCGTCGCCGCGCATCCTGGCGGCAAACAGTGCGGCGCAGCCCGCGAATACACCTGCGGCCAGAATCAGATGCGAGATGATCTGATCCGCTGGCAATCCGACGATGAACGCATCGGCGAAGAAAAAGCGCGCCGATTGCCAGGACGATGCCCGTCGGCAGAAGACGTACGCGAACGTCGATGACTGCGAGCACCAGCAGTGCGCACAACACGACGAGACGGATGGCAAGGGAGGCGAGCTGCATGATCGAGCGGAGAGAAAAGAGGTTAAGAAAAAAGGGGATCCACGCGACCGCGGATCCCTTGCACTGCTTTAGCTGCCGTTTGTTGCGCTGGTCTTGGCCGACGACACGCGACTGTTCAGATCCGTGAACCAGCTTTGAATGTTCGACGAGAACGAGCCTGCGATTGCGCCCAGTGCCACTGCGACGATACCTGCCAGGATTGCGTATTCCATTACGCTGACGCCGCGCTCATCACGGACAAACGCTTTCATGAACTTGGCGCATTTGAGTTTCCTTAAAAACGAGTTAGGAGGCAGGTGTGGACCCGGCTAATTGGGGTACCGAGTAGAACACATCGTAGCCAAACAATTACGAAATAACTTCGCCATTTAGAGGGTGAAAATGGCCTTAATTTGCGGTTTTAAGGACGAGAAATTTCCCTGCTATCGGCAGCGGGGGCAAAACTTTAGATAGAGTTTTTGCTTTTTAAGTGTGCGCTGCCGGTTCTTGCCGGTTCAACGCGGGTTTCCGTAGCTTGGGCGACTTGATCGGAAAACGTTTGCAGCGCCTGAGGTGCCGCCAAGGCTGACGGACGTTGCGCGCCGTATGAATGGTGCCTTGCACACTGCCTCTTAAAGAGGCACTCGAAGTGTTACTTTCTTTAAACCGTTTTGTCACGCACTTTGCAGCCTTTCAAAGAATTTGTCCAGCGACTTGTGACTTGCCGCTGCGCGCAAGGATTTAAACCCTTCCAAAATCTTTCTAATGCCTGGGCTACATTATCGTCTCTGCGGGGCGAATTAGGCAAGGCAAGTCGATATCGCCATTTATTTTATCAGGATAGTAAAATTCACCGCGCGCATCTTCCGCAAGCTTTTCGTATAGCTTACGAAATTTGGCGAGATCCTTCTCTTCGAGTTTTTCCAGATCGAGCAGCGCGTTGTGCGCGCGGTCCATTGCGCGAATCAGTTCGTCCAGCTTGATTTGCATCGCAACGGTATCGCGGTTCTGCGTGTTCTGAGAAAGACCATCAGAAACGTGACAATGGTCATCGACGTATTGATGACGAGCTGCCAGGTATCGCTGAAATGGAATATCGGCCCGGAGATGCCTCACACGATCACCAGCACGACCGCAATCACGAACGTCGATGTCGGCCCGCGACTTGCGCCAGTGCGTTGGAGAACTTCAAGAACCATGATCGCTTCATGATGCGGTTCCCTTCATGACGAACTTCTTTAGAATGATGCGCGTGAATGCAAATCCTGTACCCATTGATTTTTATGCGCCGTCCGACGAAGTCGCAAGGCGTCTAATCGGCACCATCGTCACGGTGGATGGCGTGGGCGGACGGATTGTCGAGACGGAAGCGTACGACCGCGAAGACCCGGCGTCGCATAGCTTCTCAGGCCCGACGCCGCGCAATATGGTCATGTTCGGGCCGCCCGCGCATGCTTATGTGTATCGATCGTATGGCATTCACTGGTGCCTCAACTTTATATGCCGCGAAGAAGGACACGGAGCTGGAGTGCTGATTCGCGCTTTGGAACCGCTAACAGGCATCGATGCGATGCGTCAGCGGCGCGGGCTTGAGCTTGTGAAGCTGCTTTGTTCAGGACCAGGGCGTTTGACGCAGGCGCTTGGCATCACGCACAGGAACAACGGCATGTCCTTGCTCGATGCACCCTTCTCCATCGAGCTTTCTCAGGAAGCGGTCGATATCGTTTGCGGGCCCAGAATTGGAATCTCCAAGGCAATGGATGTGCCCTGGAGATTCGGCCTTGCCGGATCGAAATTTCTTAGCAAGCCCTTTGCCAGGGCTTAGTCTGCTAGCCTGAGTTTTTTAACCTCGTCGTCCGATGGCTGCACGCTCGCGCCATCGACATAGCGAAACGAGGTCATTACGCCCTGCCGTCCTTTAGCGCCGTCGTGCCAACATAAGCGCCCATCGTCGATTGGTTGTCCTGCTTGCGACGATAGGCGACCGGCCCGAACGGCATGTCAACGCCCAGGCCTTTGAACACAGCGGCCAGTTTGTCCGGGTCCGTCTTTCCGGCTTTCTTCAAGCCATTGGCAAGCGACATCAAGGCCGTATAGCCGACGACAGAACCGAGGCGCGGTAATCGTGATACTTCGCCTAATATGCCGCGACGAATGGCTTGTTCGCGAGCATATCGAGAATACCACGGAAGCCCGTCACGATCCAGCCAACCGGCGCTTCCGCGCCCAGCGGATCGAGATAATCCGGCTCGCCTGTCAGCCAGGACACGACCTTGCGGTCCTTGAACAATCCGCGCGTATTGCCTTCGCGCACGGGCTTGCCGAGGTCCGCGCTATAAAGAGCACGTTGAAAATGGCGTCGGGCCTGGCATCGGCGAGCACTTACGTGACCGCGCCGGCATCGATGTTATTGAGCGGCGTGGCCTGCTCCGCGACGAACTCGACATCGGGTTGCGCGGCTTGAGCAAACGCTTAAACGTCGCCACCGCCGACTGGCCGTATTCATAATTCGGATAGGCTAGCGCCCAGCGCTTTTTCTTGAACCTGGCGGCTTTGGGCACGAGCATGGCCACTTGCATATAAGTCAGTCGATGGCCGCAAGCGATACGTATATTTATTGCCGTCCTGTCAGACGATCTTGTCGGTCAAAGGCTCAGCCACCAGGAAGAAAATGCGGCGTTGCCTCGCATAATCCGCAAGCGCCAGGCCCGTATTCGACAGATAGCCGCCAAATAAAAGCTTCACCTACTCGCGCGTGACGAGTTCCTGGGCCACGCGCACGGTGTCGCCCGGATTGCCGTTGTCATCGCGCGAAACGACTTTGAGCTTGTTGCCGTTGATGCCGCTCGCCGCATTGATCTGATCCAGCGCCAGATTCCAGCCGTTCTTGTAAGGCATCAGGAATGCGAGCACGACCTTGTAGCTGTTGATCTCGGCCAATCGTTATGGTGTCGGCATGCGCGGCGAAGCTCAAGGCGGCGGTCACGGCGGTCAGGGTCAGGCGCAAGCCTGCATGTCGGATCATTGAAAGCGCTCCTTTGTTCGATGAATTCATATGCCAAGAAACTCGCGTCGCGCGGTATCGTCTCGCGCTAAAGCGCTCATTGTGGCCGATTTGTCCTTTCTCAAGCACATAAATGCGGTCGCTGACGCGCTCCGCAAAATGCAGATTCTGTTCCGATAGCAGAATCGATAAACCTTCTTGCTTGAGCTTGAGAATCATGTCCGCCATCTGATCGACGATGACGGGTGCCACGCATTCCGAAGGTTCATCGAGCAGCACGACGCGCGGATTGCCCATCAGCGTGCGCGATACGGTCAGCATCTGCTGTTCGCCGCCGCTCATACGGCTCGCGCGACGTTCGCGCATTTCGCCAAGATTTGGAAATACGCTAAAACGCTTTTCGGGCGTCCATGTCGGCGCCCCTTTTCGCGGCAATTGACGGCCCGTGTCGAGATTTTCCATCACAGTAAGATCGCCGAACACGCGGCAATCTTCCAGCACATAACCCAGCCCCGCACGCGCGATGCGTCGGCCACGCGCTGATGTCATCGCCCATAAACGTAATGTCGCCCGACGTGCGTGAAAGCAGATTCATGACGGCTTTCATGGTCGTCGATTTGCCTGCGCCGTTGCGGCCCATCAGCGCGACGACTTCGCCCTCGCCTATTTCGAAGCCCACATCGAAGAGGATATGTGCGCGGCCATACCACGCGTTGAGCTTGTGCACCTTAAGGAGCGATGTCATGACGCAATCTACCTAAGGCGCGTCTGCACAATTCGTTTCAGACACGTGTGAAAAGCGTGGATGTAGGCTCGACGGAAACAGTATGCGTTGGGAGCCCCTCTCTCCTCACCTCGCACGGCCTGTCTATGCCGAGGTCGGTCACGAAGTCGATACCATCCAGAGGTTCTGACTCGCGGCGAGTCGATGAAGATCAAGTTCATCATGCGCGCCATCCCTACGATTTGCGCAGCGTTTTGCGCATCATCCATAAAT
>LELG01000444.1 GCA_001045575.1 Candidatus Burkholderia pumila | reverse complement strand
GCCGACCCGCAAAGTCCATGGCAGCGTGGCACGAATGAAAAACACCAATGGCCTTCTACAACAATACTGTCCAAAAGGTACAGACCTGTCCCGGTGGAGCGCTCAAGAGATCCAGGCCGTTGCCAATGCACTGAATTCCAGGCCCCGGAAAACGCTTGATTGGAAGACAAGCCTTGAACGAATATCTAAATCTGTTTAACAATCCAATGTTGCGACGACGACCGGTTGAATCCACCTTGTGATGCGCGTGGCGGAGCCATCGGCGATCGATGCCGCGCCGCCCGCCATATAGGCAATGCGCTGTCCCGGCGCGAGCAGCGCGGCGGCGTTCTTCAAAGCATCGGGCGAGACGCCAGTGATGGCTTCGACATGCTCGGGCGTGAAGGCATCGAGCGCGCGCTTGTAACACGCAAACGCAGGCTCGCATTCGAGCGATGCCACCGTGAATTGGCCTTCGAGCGCGAAGTCGTGCGGTGATGTCTCGGCTTCCTCGCCCAGCACTTCGGCACGCCCGCGCGCCGCATTCCACACGACATACCGGTTTTCGCCGATGCATGCGCATCCAGATCCCGCTCGCGCAGAAAAAGGCCATTGTCGCGGCGCACGAGCAGCGGCGCGTTGGTCCACGTGCGGACGAAGGCATCGTCATAAGCGTGTGTCTCGATCATGCGCCGCGCAATGCCCATCGCCAACGCTGCGTCAGTGCCGGGGCGCCCACGAAGCCAGACATCCGCTTCGCGGGCGAGCGCGGTCGGGCGCGGGTCGGCGACGATGAGCTTTGCGCCCTTGCGGCGCGCCTCCGCGATGTCAGCCGCCTACGCGAGCCACGTATTCGCGGGATTCGTGCCCCATAACAGGATGACTTCGGCGTGGCGATAATCGGCGGTCGGCATGTCGCAGCCGAACGTGAACATATGCGCCACGTCCTTGTGCCAGTGCAGATTTCGGTGGCGTAGCAGATATTCGGGCTGCCGTAGGACCAGATGAGAAGCGCTCCACCCAGTCGATGCTGTCGCTCATCGGTGTGCCGCTGGGCGTCGTGACCCCGAACGCGACGGATTCCGCGCCGTGCTCGCGGCGATACATGTCGAGCTTCGACGCGATTTCATCGAGCGCCTCGTCCCAGCTCATGCACACCCAGCCCGGATCGTCCGCGCCCTTCAGGCACATCGCGTGGCCGGTAGGGTGCTCGCGGTCCGGCCGCACCGTCAACTGGTCGCTGCGCACGACGTTGATCGTGCCGCAGCGCGAACGGCAGAGCGTGCAATAGCCTCGTTTCTTCTGCGCTTCCTATCTGGTCTCCGGGTCTCATAGTGCGAATCGTACGAGCCCAAAAAGAAGAGATGCCAAATTCATATTTTTGATCCGGCAATATAGAGTTTTTAGGGAAGCAACTACTGAGCGTAATGTCGCTTAGGAATGCTCTGATATTAGCTACGACCTAGAAGCATCGCAATGACGCAACTTTATCTCGGCTTGAACCTGTCAACCAAGCGCACGCGCAAGCGGGATTTTGGGGAGCAGATGAGACAAGTGGCGCCGTGGTCGCGGTTGATTGAGCTGATCGAGCCGCATTATCCAAAGGGGGGAAGACCGGGCAGCCGCTATTTCCGGTTGCGACGATGTTGCACATTCACTTCATTCAGCAGTGGTTCGGTCTATCGGATCCAGCCATGGAAGAAGCCCTGTACGATATGCCTCTGCTCTGTATTGCGAGTTCGCGGGTCTCGACGG
>LELG01000443.1 GCA_001045575.1 Candidatus Burkholderia pumila | reverse complement strand
CCGCGCGACCGATGTCGGTCAGTTCCGCGACCTCGATTGGCGCGGGAACGTGCCGGGATCGTTCCGAAACCTGCTGCGACAGCCGGGTCGGCAGCCGCACTCAGACGAGGAAGTCCAGCTCGATCAGCGCATCGAGCACGGCCGCGTGCGATGGCATAAGTACGGACCGGGCGAGCGTCGTCATCGGCACCCCGTTACTCGCGAAACAGATCGGCGTGGTGGGTGCCGGTGCGCTCCAGGCGCAGCACCGTGCCGTTTATCTTGTAGATCAGCAACCAGTCCGGCTCAAGGTGGGCGTCACGGAAACTGCCCCACTCACCCTTGAGCGGATGGTCGCGGTATGTCGCCGGCAACGGGTGCCAGCCAACAACGTGATCAGTGTCTTGAGCTTGCCTAGATCCTTGTGGCGCTTTTCGGCGAGCTTCACGTCGCGCCGAAACTGAGTGGAGTACAGGCGTGCGCATCAGATCCCGAACTGCTTGAAAAGATCGTCGGCGTCCTGGGCGATGTGCAGGTCTTCGCCGCGTTCGCTCTTGCGCAAGGTTTCGGCAGTCAGCGCGTTAGGCACCTCGACCGGAAACGGCACGGCCTTGTCGCGCGCGACGCGAATGAGCGCCATGCGGATGTAGTCGGACACGGACAGGCCCATCGCGGCGAGCGCGTCGGCGGCCTCGCGCTTCAGTTCGGGTGACATGCGGGCGCGCACCACGGTATCGCGGGGGTAGTCATGGCATGGACTCTCAGAGAGTAAAGTAACATTCAAATTGTAGCCGTTTGTAGTTACATTTTCAAGGGTGAAATGGAGTTTTTTTTTACGAATCATCGCGCCAAATACCACAACCGCAATGTTGCTAATAAGAGTTCACGGCACATTGCGTTTAATGGCCCCCATTGAGACTTTGCCGGGATTACGCCGCGCAAAATCCATTTTGAGCTACACTGTGGCTCATCGCTTTGACCAGAGGCTATCATGTCCATCAATCCCGTTGTGCGCGCCCGTATCGATCCGGCCATCAAGGCCGAAGCCAGCGCTGTGCTCTGGCCAGCGTCAGCCTGACCGTACGCGCATCGCCCACGACAAGGCACTGCCGTTCGAGCCGCTGATCCCGAACGACACCACCATCGCGGCGATGCGTGAAGCGCGCGCCGGCGGCCTGAAGCGCTTCGACAGCATCGAGGACCTGATGAAGGATCTGCATGCGGAAGATTGAGCAAATTGGCCAGTTCAAACGCGACTACCGGCGCGTGGCCGTCGGCCGGCACCGCGCGTCGCTCGATACCCTGTTGTCTGCCTTGCTGCCATTGGCTCGCGACCGATGCGACGTTGCCCGCGAAGCAATCTCGACCACGCACTGATTGGCGAATGGAGTGACCATCGCGACTGTCATTTGAAGCCAGACCTGGTGCTAATCTTAATCTACCGCAAGCCCGATCCGTCGACCTTGCAGTTGGTGCGACTTGGCTCGCACACTGAGCTGGGACTATATAGGGCCGCCTCGGTGACGATGCTCGCCCGGTCCGTACTCATGCCATCGCACGCGGCTTTACTCGACGGGCTGCGTCACACCTCCCATCGCCAGGTGGTTCGCTATCGACACACCTCCGTGTTCGACGCACTGATCGAGCTGGACTTCCTCGTCTGAGTGCGGCTGCCGACCCGGCTGTCGCAGCAGGTTTCGGAACGATCCCGGCACGTTCCCGCGCCAATCGAGGTCGCGGAACTGACCGACATCGGTCGCGCGG
>LELG01000442.1 GCA_001045575.1 Candidatus Burkholderia pumila | reverse complement strand
AAATCCCGCTTGCGCGTGCGCTTGGTTGACAGGTTCAAGCCGAGATAAAGTTGCGTCATTGCGATACTTTTAGGTCGTAGCTAATATCAGAGCATTCCTAAGCGACATTACGCGCAGTAGTTACGAAAAATTTCCTTAACACCCTCCGATCCAGATTACAACCGGACTTGGGGGTAACGCTCAGTTACGGCGTGGAAGATAGGTGAATCGACGCGTTTTACGCTTGTACGTTCTTGCGCTGTTGAGCGTGCGCTGGAGTGCTTGCGTTCAGCGCCAGGCCCGGTCGCACGCCGAACACGCGCTTGAAATTCTGCGTGAAGGCTCTGATCGGTGAAACTGCTGGCGGCGGCGACGTCCGTCACGGATACGCCCGCGCGCAACGCCGGCAGCGCCTGCACGATGCGCAATTGATTGCGCCATGCATGCAGCGCGAGGCCCGTTTCGCGCATGAAAAGCCGCGCGGCGTGGAACGTGGACAGCCCGACCGCCTGCGCGAGTTCGGTGAGCGTCAGAGGCGCGAGCAGATCGCCGGCGAGGCGCTCCTTCATCGTTTCGACGCGCGTCGCATCCGTGGCGATGATCGAGCGCGACGGGTGTTCCAACGCGAGCCGCGCAAGCAGCGTCGTGAGGGCATCGACGAGAGCGGTTTAGGCGGCGAACGAATCGACATGCGCTTCCAGCACACGATGCGCGATCAACAGACGCCACGCGAGATCGGCATCGCGGATGATTTCGGTCTGAACCCACTACGATGAGGAAATTCCGCGCGCCAGATTCTCGACGAACGGCATCGCACCGGCAGATAAAACACGCGATACGCCAGCCGACATCGACGGCACGTGCACCCATGTGCAGTTCGCCGGGATTGATCACCGGCACCGACCCCGCCTCCGTCACATGATGCGACCCGCGATAGTCATAACATTCCGCGCCCGCCTCGATAATGGGGACGGTGTACGCGTCATGCCAGTGTGGTGTGAATTCGTGGTCTAATATTCGGCCGTGACCATGTCCGCGTCGGGCAGAAGCGGCGAGCGCCAGTAGCGTGCGGCGTTGCGGAAATGAGCGGCGGAGTTCATGACGCGTTCAGGCGAAACGGCTGATGGCTTAGCTTAGTTTACGTCACTTGACGAGGATGGTCGTGCCTTCGGGCATCAGCACGGCGGTGACGCTGTTCTTCGGGCTGCCCCGGTTGCGATGCGATCGCTGTAGGTCAGATAGACGAGCGTATTGCGTTTGGCATCGACGACACCCACCACATGCAGGGTCTTGAAGATGAACGACATCCCGCCGAAAAAAACATCGGTCTTCTGCTTGAGCGGTTGCGTGATCTTGATCGGCGCGACCTGGCGGCAGGCAATCAAAGTTTCCGACGGATCTTCCGCGATGCCGAGCGTGCCTTTCACGCCGTCCGTGCGCGAGTCCCAAGCCGAAGGTCAAAACGAGCGATGTGGCGAGGGCGAGAGCGGGTTTCATCGGCGGATCCGGAAAAGAGAAAGGGCGTTGTATTTTGTAACGACGCCCTTCGGGCTTTTACCGCGCGATGAGCGCTCATCGCGGATCAATGGAAGATCAGGTACAGGATCACCAGAACCACGACCGGAACACCCAGCAACCATCCGAGCGTAGAGTAGGCCTCAAGTTTGAAGTGATCGTCCCAGCGGCCTCTCGTCAAACCGTGCTTGCAGTTTTCCCGCACACGGCTTTCCGACTGCCGTCAGCCAGTAGCATTACAACAGCACAGGGCGTGCA
>LELG01000441.1 GCA_001045575.1 Candidatus Burkholderia pumila | reverse complement strand
GATATGGTAGAGGGGCACATTCAACCCTTGGTTGTCTATTAGTTTTCGGTTCTTCTCGTTAGCGCGGGGTAGAGCAGTTTGGTAGCTCGCAAGGCTCATAACCTTGAGGTCACGGGTTCAAATCCCGTCTCCGCAACATCTTGTTTGTAAACAATTTTTAGGTTTTACTCTGTTAACTAGTAATTCATTATCTGCTTTTCTTTTTAGATAAGGATAGAATCATTAAACGATCGCGGCCAATTATACTAAATACCTTATCATATTAAATAAATTACTTTAGTTTAGTTTGAGCGGATAGCGGGAATCGAACCCGCGTCTTCTCCTTGGCAAAGAGAAATTTTACCATTCGACTATATCCGCATTTTTGTTCTTGATACATAATGATACCTAATATGTTCACACAATATTAAATTCATAGATACTTGGATCATTTTTGTGAACGAACAGAGGCTCGACTCAGATCGATTCAAATTATTGTATTAATTTATTCTTTTATCATTCAAGAATTTTTCAAAAAGTTTGACCCCCTATATTTTTTTCTTTATTTTATTTGCATTTTCTTTGGGGACTTATATTAAATTTGAAGTTTACTACGTCTCCCAAACGAGGAAAATTTGCGGGGGTCATTTCGGTTTCGGCTCTGGAACAGATAGGTTTTCAAGAGATGAGAGAATTAAGGATACCGACTAGAAAAACTAACCCAATCCATAATGATGTGCCGGAAAATATAACATTTTTGTTACTTGACCAACCGTCGGGAGAAGCAAATACAACAGGCACACTAATCAATAAGATTAATGAAGTAGCAATTAATGCAAAAACAGCCAATTGGAAAGCAAGGGTCATACTTTTAATCCTCCACTCTAACAACAAATGAACTTATACCATTTGATCCCCCTATCAACAACAAAATTTTAATAAATTCAATCCTCGAAGGATTGAAGTTACCGTGATTCAATATGACGTATTACTACCTACTTTATTCATACATACACGGGGTCGAGGGAACTGGAATTTATTTGATTTCAAAAAAGGGCGTGCTGCCTCACATATATGGTACGGATAAGATATATTGATCGGTGTATTCCCGCCGTAGATCTTTCTACGGATAGCGGTGGATACCATCGCTATGGTCATGTTCTATTCGGAAGAATAAAATAAAAATTGTGGTTCGGAGAGATGGCTGAGTGGTTGATAGCCCCGGTCTTGAAAACCGGTATAGTTTGAAACAAAGAACTATCGAGGGTTCGAATCCCTCTCTCTCCTTTTTTTGGTTATTGAATAGATTTGTTTCTTTATTGGTTTTGACCGGCTTGGTGTCATTACAGAAGGGGGCTCGGCTAGCCCATCGAGCCGAGCCGAAGAAAATAGATTCCAATTTTCTAAGATAAATTAGATAAGTGAATTGAAATGAAAAACAAAACGAATACTTTTTTATTTTAATAATTATGACCCGAGCCCAAGATGTATGATGTAATGAAAGGGATTCCTATTTCAAGCATTGGATCTCCTCTATTATCTCAATTAAGAGGAGTCATGGAAAGAACAGGTTCAAAATCACGATCAATTCCTTTTTCAAACCCTGCTGCAGCTGCACGAGCCCTTCCCGCGTGCCACAAATGCCCCACGAAAAAAAAGAACCCTAGAACAAAATGGGAGGTAGCTAACCAACTTCTAGGAGAGACAAAATTGACTGCATTGATCTCGGTAGCTACGCCGCCCACGGAATTTAAAGAACCTAAAGGAGCATGAG
>LELG01000440.1 GCA_001045575.1 Candidatus Burkholderia pumila | reverse complement strand
ATGGGATGGACGCTCCCATCTATGACGGCATCGATGTGCCAGAGTGGAAGTGTCGTTAACCACTCGAACAGCGGGAGCGCCCATCATGGAGATTACAACGATTGGCATCGACTTGGCGAAGAGCGTATTCCAAGTCCACGGCGTCGATAAGCGTTCTGCTTCGCAAGCAGCTTCGTTGCGAGCAGGTGGCGGTGTTCTTCGCAAACTTGCAGCCGTGTTTGATTGGGATGGAGGCTTGCGGGAGCGCTCATTTCTGGGCACGCAAACTTCAGACGCTTGGCCACACAGTCTTTCCTGCTGGTGGCAAACGGACGGATGTCGCGTTCCACGATGTTATTGTCCACCGGGGGCTTGTCCGTCGCTGACGTAACGGCTGAGATACTCCCCCTGGTTAAGCGTGTAGCTGATGGCATTGCCCAGCGCGCTTTCGGGCGGCACTTGCGTTGCGGTGCTTGCTCGTCCAGCCAAGCTTTGAATGCCTCAAGGAGCGCAACGCTGTGCTGCTGTCGCAGTCGTAAGGTATAGTTGGCACGCGTTTGCCTAGTTTTTTTCTGCGTCTTCAGGGCTTCTACGAATCCGCGTCTCGCATGAGCAAGGCAGCCGAAGTGAGTCACACCTTTGACCGTTCGCCAGGCGCTATCCCGTCGGACATCACCATGCCTTTGTAGTCCGCGAGAAACGCCTGGGGATATTGCTTGCCACGTCCGGGTTGATAGTCGAACAACACTATCATCCTTCAGCACCTGGACGGTAGTCTCGTCGCCATGAATCAGCGGCTGGGAGAGCAACGTCTTGCGTAACGCCTTGTAAAGGCGGTCGAGATGCAACTGCCTCGGCTTGATGACCCAGTGCCCCAACGTACCTCGGCCCACCGGAATGTTCGCGCGCCCGAGCGCGTCTTCCATCCGATATAGCGGCGTGCCGTCGACGTATTTACTCGTCGTTACCGTGGCGATCATGGCAGCGCTCGCTTGACTGCCCGGCAATGGTTGCGCCGGCATCGGCGCGGTCAGTATCGGCGTACGCTCAGCGAAACGCTCACAATGACGGCAAGCATATTTGAAGCGAACATGCTGCAGGACTGAAGCCTTCACCTCGATATGCAATTGTTCGCTGATTTCCTCGCCCATACGATGCATTGCGTTGCTGCAGCAGGGGCAGGTCTTCTGCTCTTCGGGCAAATCGTACTCGATACGCTGACGGGGAAGATCTGCAGGCAGCGGCTTACGTCCTCGTCAAGGTCCTCAGTTGCGACCTGCTCGGCTTCGTTGAACGCTCGATCCTGAAGCTTCTCGCTGCTTGGCGCGAAGCGCTTGTGTTGCGCGAGCCGGAACTGTTCCGCCAGATAGCGAACGCGCTCGCCCAACTGGCGGTTGCGGGCTTCGATCTCGCGAATGTAAGTCTGCGCGGCGGGAGGCAATTGGGAGAATTCGCGTTCGTCCATGCCACCCACAGTAGCGAATTAGAACGCACGATGATTTGTAACAGCTATCGGGAACGTCACTTAGGGAAGGCCCGCAGCATCAACTCGTATGATGGTACTGCCTTGCCGGATGACGTCGTACTGCGTTAACGTCGATGCCATCTAAAAGCCAATGCAACTGCTCAGTCGTCAACTCGATCACGGCCTGTTTCCGGCGGGGCCAGGCAAAATGGTCCGCCTCGAGGCGTTTCAACATCAGCCAGAAGCCCGAGCGCTCGTATAACAAGAGCTTGACGCGGTTACGTTTGCGATTATGAAACGCGAACACGGCG
>LELG01000439.1 GCA_001045575.1 Candidatus Burkholderia pumila | reverse complement strand
GCGCGTACTCCAGCGCGTCACTCCGACAGGCACGGACTCCAGCGTCTTCGCTATGACCGCGTCAACATGCGAATCCTCGATCGTTCTCGGCGCGCCGGGGCGCGGCGCATCGAGCAGACCATCCAAATCAACTGCAAGTCCAGTCTTGCTGACGTGATAAGTGGCGACCGCATCCACGCGCGCATAACCTGGCGTCCACTTGCGCACCGTCGGCAAAACCGATGCATACGTCTTGCTCGCCACTGCCACGCCCGTGCCGACCTTCAGTTTCGGCATCACGTCATAAAAGGACCAGAGCGTGAAGTTGTGTTTGGGCACCGTAATCATCGGCAAACCGGACGAGGCGAGGCGGCGCTGGCCGCTCTAGCATCGACGGTGATCGCACCGAGATAGGCATAGCGGTCGCTCACGCGCGCGTTGGCTGTCTTGTCGGTATGGAACAGCGCGAGATTGAGCTACAGCCGGTCGAGCACGTCCCACTTCGCGCCCACTTCGATGTTGCGGCTGTCCTCCGGCGACAGGTCCTAATTGGTCGTCGTGATCTGATCGCTGCCGCCGCCGAGACCCGAATTCGCCGACGTTCAGTACGACGTGTACAGGCTTACGGTCGGAATCGGCTTGTACACGAGGCCAACCTGATAGCTGAATAGGTTCGAGTTGTTCATGAGGTCGTTCGCGCCCGCATTGAACAACCATTGATCGGTAATTTTCACGCTATCGAACAAATACGTCGATGCAACGTTCGTCTGCGTATGCGTCGCCGCGCCCAGAAAACCAGTATCGCCGTTGAGCAGAATGCTGCCGAGCCACCTATTATCAGGATTCCAAACGTTGATGCCGGTACAGTTGAATGGCACGCCGCACGGCGTATTCGAGCGGATATTGTTGCCCACGCTGTCCGTCACGAGATAACCCTCGTAAAGGCTGCGCTCGTGGCTAAATTCGACTCCGCCGGTCCACCTATGCTGCATGCCGAGCAACGTGGCCTTCCCCTTCAGCTCGGTCTGGTTCGTGATGTTGTTGGTCGCATACTTGCCGCTCTTCGCCTGCAATCCGAGAATATTCGACGTCGCGCTCAGCAACTGCGGATTGGTTGCAACATAGTCGAGCGTCGACCGACCGAACTGCGTCGTGTTGCGCAACTTCAGATTGTCGTTGAAGCGATGTTCGACGCCTACTTCGCCCGTATCTGTCTGACCGTAGCGGAAATCGCGGTTGTTAAAGCCGTAGAACTGGCTGCGATTGCTGTTGATCGGCATGCCGCCCGTCGAGCGGAACGGCACGCTGAAGTCCGGCATGTCGTACAAATTCAGATGGTAGTAGCTGACCGTGACCGTCGTCGGACTATTGAGGCCGAATGCGACGGACGGCGCCACGCCCCAGCGCTTGCTATACACGTTGCGGCCCGGCTGATTGGCGTCGTGGCCCATAGCGTTGAAGCGAAACGCGTTGTCATCGCCGAACTTGTGATTCACGTCGATGGGCGCGCGCTGGTACGCCTCCGTGCCAAAACCCAGGTTGCCGTTGATGAAGTTCTCGTTCTTCGGCGTCTTCATTTCGATGTCGAGGAACCCCACCGCGCCGGCTACAAGCTACAAATGTGCTGATGGCCTTAAGCCTTGGCCGAGCGTTCTCGACGTCTCAACGCACCTCCAAGCGTACAACCGATGAGATGGAGCAGCGCGTCATTCAAATGCGACGCGAACGAACACCCGTGCTGGAGCGGGCATAAGAGCAGTCGTCGCCTGCGGGATCAGGGGCTGCAGA
>LELG01000438.1 GCA_001045575.1 Candidatus Burkholderia pumila | reverse complement strand
CGCCCATCCACTCTAAACGATCACGATCGCATCAAGCTGAAACTGAAAGGCTGAGCCCCGTGCAATACAGCACTCAGCCCTTGGCCGCGTAATTTTGAACTGTCCAACTTCGTGGGGGCAGTTCAAAGTGCGCCTTTTTCATTTCTTACGGTACAGTCTTTGCGAAGAGGGCACACAAAGAATCGCACGTTCACAAGCTCATGCAGAAGCCGCCGAAAATCCCCGAATCCGTTCTGGTCGTCATCCATACGCCGGAGCTGGATATGCTCATTATCGAACGCGCGGATCACAAGGGTTTCTGGCAGTCGGTGACGGGTTCGAAGGATCGGATCGATGAGCCGTTCACCGAGACCGCCGCGCGTGAAGTGCAGGAAGAAACGGGAATCGTGATCGGCGGCGAACTGGTGCCACAGAACGCGCTGCTCGACTGGCATCACAGTATTCAGTACGAGATTTATCCGCAGTGGCGGCATCGCTATGCGGAAGGTGTCATGCACAATACAGAACACCAGTTCAGCCTGCTCGTGCCGCACTGTATGGAAGTGACACTCGCACCACGCGAACACACCGCACACTTGTGGCTGCCGTTCCGCGAAGCCGCCGACAGATGCTTCTCGTGGTCGAACCGGGAAGCCATCCTTCAATTACCCGAGCACCTGGCGGCGCATAGCCGATGATCGGTCTGCGTCCGCGTCGCAGCTTCAAGCGGCTGCGTCAAGCGCTTTTTTCGGGCCGCCAGCCCTTGCGGTTCTGCTTCACGTCGGGGCAATCACGTTCGTATTCTGAAGGGCGGCGTGGAGTTTTTCCGGCGCTGATTGAGCGCATCGACAACGTGCACAAGTCTCGGTCTCGCTCGAAATTTACATCTTCGCCAACGATGACGCTGGCCGCGCCGTGTCCGTCGCGCTCGTGCGTGCGGCGGAGCATGACGTGACGGTGCGCGTGATTACCGATGGCATCGGCACGGACAGCAATCTGCCGATGTTCACGCAATGGAAGAAAGCGGGCGTCGAGCATCGCATCTACAACCCACATTTGCTGTTCGGGCCACAGGGCTGGTCGCGCACGCATCGCAAGCTGGCGGTGATCGATCATGTGTATGCGTTTTGCGGCGGCATCAATATCTTCGATGATTTCGATCAGAACGGCACGCATCTCGACACGCCGCGCTGGGATTTTGCGATGGAAGCGCAAGGCCCCGTCGTCGCCGATGTGCGCAACGCGTTCGATACGCAATGGCAGCGTATTCGTCTCGGCGTGAAGCCGCGCAAGCTCCACGGGCCGAGCAGCGGCGAGAACTCGCAGCCGAAGGAAAACCGCTGGCGCGCGCGCCGCGGCGATCCGCGCGTGGCATCGGGCGCGTTTGGGCGAGATCTACGCGGTCGATCAGCCTTGCGTCACGTTCGTCGCCCGCGACAATCTGCTGAACCGGCGCGCGATCGAGAAAGCGTATCTGCGCGCAATCGCCCATGCGGAGCGCGAAGTGCTGCTGGCCAATCCCACTTCATGCCGGGCCGCAAGCTGTGCCGCGCGCTCGTACGGGCCGCGCAGCGCGGCGTGCGCATGTCGCTGGTCATCGGCAGAAAGGAATTCGTCGCGCTCGATTACGCCACGCCGTTTCTCTACGGCAACCTGCTAAAACATGGGTAAGCGGCTTGCCCCGGGCGGGCAGTTCAAGCTCTCTCACTTATGGTTATGGGCGCGTAAATTCTCCCACTTCGTGAAGTAGGACGAGATTGTTATTTAGCTCTTTTTCGTTTTTTCGGGCAAGGGTTTCAGC
>LELG01000437.1 GCA_001045575.1 Candidatus Burkholderia pumila | reverse complement strand
GCACCGCCATCTTGAATGATGCATCGTAGCGGCTGGACTTCTTGCGGAGTGCGGCACTGCCATGCCTCTTGATAGCTCGCAATCCAGCGGCGACGCACAGAGCGCCCAACTCCATATCGCGCTGCCAGCACCTCTGTCCCAACGCCACCCGCGAGGTACTCATCAACTACTTGCTGC
This sequence comes from Candidatus Burkholderia pumila, assembly GCA_001045575.1. Classification (GTDB taxonomy): domain Bacteria; phylum Pseudomonadota; class Gammaproteobacteria; order Burkholderiales; family Burkholderiaceae; genus Caballeronia; species Caballeronia pumila. The sequence continues at coordinate 1,616 of LELG01000437.1, read as the reverse complement.
CGGAACTGCTCATTGTATTTCGCCATGGAAAACATCCCAAAAGGTCAGATCGATGCCCAACTTTTGGGGATTTTTGTGTGCGCCGTTCGGTACCGTTTCCATCTGCTTTTCCAAAGGCCTTGGAACACCGGTTGGTTCCGTGCTCGTCGGTTCGAAAGCTTTGATCGATGTCGCCGCGCGCTGTGGCGCAAGGTGCTTGGCGGCGGCATGCGGCAATCGGGTTTGCTCGCGGCGGCTTGTCTTTTTGCGCTGGATCATCATGTCGAATCGCTTGCGCGGGATCATGAAAATGCAGCGTGCCTGGCGGAAGGTTTGCGTGCGATCGAGCAGATCAAAGTCCAGGCGCATGCCACGAATATGGTGTTCGCGAAAATTCCGCAGGCGCATTGCGCGCCGCTCGAAGCCTTTCTCAAGGAGCGCAGGATTCTCACGCAGATGCTTTATGCATCGCGCTTCGTCATTCACCGCGATGTATCGCGTGAGGATATCGATACGGTCGTGCGCGCGGTGAAGGAATACTTCGCGCGCTGATGCATCAGGAACAGTTATGAACGATTTTCAACTCGATGGATCTCTTTCCGAAAACGAACTCGACCGCCTCAACGCGTTCTTCGAATCACGCGATCAGGGCGTCGCAAACGTCGAAATGCTGGACGGTTTCTTCGCAGCCTTGATCTGTGGTCCGGAAATCGTGCCGATCAGTGAGACTTTACCGATGGTCTGGGGACTAAACTTCGAGTTCAAGACCGAAGATCAGGAGACGGACACGAATCTCGTCATGCGTCATTTGAGTTCGGTGGCGATGGTTTTGATGAGGACTTTGCACGAGCTAGACGCGTACGAACCGGTTCTCTTCGAAGACGAGGATGGTTTTGTGCCTGCCAATGCGTGGCCTGCGGCTTCATGGCCGGTGTCGAAATGCGTCGGGACAAGTGGGATTTGCTGATGGACGATGGGGAACTCGCCTGGACGTTCGTACCATGCTGATGTTCCAGCATGAAAAAGACCCCGATCCCGAACTGCGACCGCCAACGATCGAACCCGAGTCGCGCGAGGAACTCACGACAACATGATCGCGGGCGCGATCTGCATCAACCGTCACTTCGAAGCGCAATGCCGGGGCATCGTCGCACCGATGCGCTGCCAAGGACCGAAGGTCGGACGCAATGATCCCTGTCCTTGTAGAAGCGGACGGAAATATAACAATGTTGTGGTTCGGGCGGTGCGCCGAGCATGCGCAACAGCTTGGGGATGCGAGTTCCCTGTCCAACCTGATGGTGGTGAAGGACTAGTGTTGTGAGTTAAAAAATTAATTGAATTATTAGCTGCTTATAATACTGTGCGATGGACGGCACGTACTCCAAGAAGTGGTGAAGAGCGGAAGACCCAAGGCATTGACAATGCGTCGCAAAACAGCGCAGGCGTTGGTGTGGCAAGCGCGGATTGTGCTGGCGTGCGCGGGGGCGTCGACAATCAGGATGTTTCGGCAATTCTGGGCCTCGAGCGACTCGAAGCGCCGGCCGGTGAGCGCGGTGTTGTGTTATGTGTATGCTGGATTGCGTTTTTAACAAAAACCTTGCGATTCGCATTGCGTACGCGGGCCGGGTCGGCGACGA
>LELG01000044.1 GCA_001045575.1 Candidatus Burkholderia pumila | reverse complement strand
CCTGTCCCGGTGGAGCGTTCGGGAAATCCAAGCCGTTGCTAATACGTTGAACTCAAGGCCGCGGAAAACTCTTGGATGGAAGGCGCCTGCGGAAGCCCTGGACGAATACCTAAAATCTGTTCAACAAGCCGGTGTTGCGACGACCGGTTGAATCCGCCCAGTATCAGATGTCGGCCTACCGACGGCTGCTGAGCCAGAACGCTCTAACGCAGAGCATGTCGCGTAAGGGCAATTGCCTTGACAACGCCGCAATGGAGAGCTTCTTCGGTACGTTAAAGTCTGAGTGCTTCCTCCGGCTACACCGCTTCCACAGCATCGAACAGTTGCAAGCAGAGCTGAACCGCTACATCCACTACTACAATCACGATCGCATCAAGCTGAAACTGAAAGCTGAGCCCCGTGCAATACAGCACTCAGTCATTGACCGCGTAGTCTTTAACTGTCCAACTTCGTGAGGTCAGTTCATCCGGGCCCGCCTTTTCTTTTTGACTAACGGTTCAAGCCCAGGACCCGTCATACTGCACACTCACTATGCCACGCTCATCTCGGCGACAAATCTCGCCGAACGGCTCGCCGCCGCGCCCGGCAGCGCGTGCTCGTCTTCGATTTCCGCTTCGATCTCGCCGCGCCTGAAACAGGCGAAAAAAGCCTGAAGGGCATATCCCCGGCGCCCACTATCTCCATCTCGACCGCGATCTGTCCGGCGCGAAAACCGGCACGAACGGGCGTCATCCTTTGCCCGAGCGCGCGGCGCTGGTTTCCAGGCTGGGTGGTATCGGCCTTCAGGAAGGACAGCAGGTTGTCGCTTATGACGCGCCCACGGTGGCATGTACGCCGCGCGCCTGTGGTGGCTGCTGCGCTGGCTGGGGCACGATTCCGTCGCCCGGCTCGACGGCGGTCTGCAAGCATGGGAAAACGCCGGCCAGTCGCTCGACAAAACCGTGCCGCCGCAAACAAAAGGCACGTTCAAGGCCGCCGCGCCGCTGCAAGTGACGCTCGATGCGCAGGCGATCGAGCGCAGCATCGGCACGCGCGATCATCTGCTGATCGATGCCCGCGCCGCAGATCGATATCGCGGCGAGAACGAGACGCTCGATCCGATCCCGTCGGCGGGCATATTCCCGGCGCGCTGAATCATTTCTTCAAGAACAATCTGACGGCGGAAGGCCGCTTCGCTTCAAGACCGCCGCGCACGAATTGCGCGAATCGTTCAACGCGCTGGGCGGCGAGACAGCGCCGGACCGAATCATCCTGCAATGCGGCTCGGGCGTGACCGCGTGCCACAACGCGCTGGCGATGGAAATCGCTGGGATGCACGGCGCGGCGCTTTATCCCGGCTCATGGAGCGAGTGGAGCACCGATCCGGGCTGTCCCGTTGCGACCGGCGCGAAGCCCTAAGCGACGAAAGAAGCGCTATTTGACGCTGTGCTCGCGGAACCATGCGAGCGCGCGCTTCCACGCGTCTTCCGCATCCGCCTTGCGATAGTTCGGACGATAATCCGCAAAGAACGCGTGGCCCGCATCGTCGTACACGACGAACTGCGAGTTCTTCGCAGGCGGCGGATCGTTCGCCAAAGCCTGTTTCATCTGCTCCAGCGTGTCCTGCCGTTCATACAGCCCGAACACCGGCACCTTTAACTGACTGACGATATCGAGCGGATTGTTCGGCGTGTTCTCCGTCTTGTTGCCGACGGCGCGCTCATAAAACGCCACTGCCGCCTTCAGAGTCGAATTGTGCCGGCGTACAGCCACGAAATACGCCCGCCCCAGCAGAACCCGACGAAACCCACGCGCTTCAGATTGCCGCCGTGTTCGCCCGCCCACTTGACGGTCTGATCGATATCGGAAAGCACCTGCGAATCCGGCACTTTCGAGACGAGCTGCTCGTTGGCTGCTATGCATCGACTTGTAGGCGGAGGCATCGCCCTGACGGATGAACAGGTCCGGCGCAATAACCATGTAGCCGAGCTTGGCAAAGCGCCGGCAGGCATCGGCGATATGCTCGTGCACGCCAAAAGTTTCGTGGACGACGATGATCACAGGCAAATGCGTATTGCCCTTCGGTTGCGCGCGATACGCCGGCACCAGCACGTTATCCGCGCCGCGCACGCCGACCGCGCTGACGTCGAGGCCGGTGTCATCGGTATGAATGGTTTGGGCGGAGACCGGCAGCACGGACGCTGCGAATCCGGTGCCGATAGTTGCCTTGAGGAAGTGCAGCGATCGAAAGGAACGTGCGGAATGAGGCTGTCGACTTCTGAGTCGATCATACGAAGCTCCCGCGGCAGAGCCTTTGCAGCCTGTTGGCTCGCTCAAGCGTGAATCCCTGGAAAACAACGCTTAACGTGTTCAAGGCTCGGCTCCACGTCACGTGGCGCGGTTGATGCAAACGCGCAGTACGCAAGGCGCGCCGCTCATTCTAAACAACAGCTTTGAACGAACGGCGCAGGCGGACTATTCCATCGATTTCGCCGATACGGGCTTCAGTGCAGCTTGACGCGAGGCATCGTGGAACGACGCAGCCAGTGCGCGACGGCGTCGAACGCCATGCGCGCATAGCCGTGCAGCGCGGCAATATGCAGCCGATACGCATATAACATGAAGCGCGCGAACAACCCTTCGACGAGCATGTTGCCGCTGATCAGGCCGCCCATCAGACTGCCGACCGCACTGTAATGCCCGAGCGACACAAGCGAGCCGAAATCGCGGTAGGTATATTCCGGCAGCGGCTTGCCCTGCATGCGCCACTCGAACGCCTTGAACAGGAAGCTCGCCTGCTGATGCGCGGCCTGTGCGCGCGGCGGCACGCCCCGTTCGTTGCCGGGCCACGGGCACGCGGCGCAATCGCCCAGCGCGAAGACGTTATCGTCGGTTTCGGTTTGCAGCGTGCGGCGCGCGATCAGCTGACCGAGGCGATTGGTCGTGAGGCCATCGAGTTGAGAAAGGATTGCTGGTGCCTTGATGCCTGCCGCCCACACGGTCAGGTCCGCGCGAATGTTTTTTTCCGTGCTGTGCGAATCGAATCGCTCCCGACATGCGCGATCTTCTCGCCCGTCATCAGCTTCACGCCAAGCTTCGTGAGCAGTTCCGCCGTCGCGGTTGACATGCGTTCCTGCAACACAGGCAGAATGCGCGGCCTCGCTTCGATCAGCACGGTACCGATGTCATGCTTCGGATCGAACTTGTGCAGGCCATACGCCGACAGCACCTGCACGGTATTGCGCAGTTCCGCCGACAACTCCACGCCTGTGGCGCCCGCGCCGACAATCGCAACCTGAATGCGCGGAACATGATCAATGCCCGGCTCATCTTCCGTAATACCTACCGCAACGGGTTCCGGCGCAAAGTGCTCCGCGCGCATGCATGCCGCGATCAGCCGCTTGCGGAACAGATTGGCCTGATGAACCGTATCCAGCGCGATGGAATGCTGCTGCGCGCCTTCGACGCCAAAGAAATGCGTCGTGCTGCCAATGGCTAGCACCAGCGTGTCGTATTCAAGTTCGCGCTCGGGGAGAATCTCGCCGGCTTCTTCATCGCGCAAGGCACTGATGGTGATAGTCTTGCGCGCCCGGTTCAGTCCGATGAGTTCGCCCTGCTGAAACTCGAAGCCATGCCACAGCGCCTGCGCCGCGTATTCGAGTTCCTGCGTGAACGGGTCCATGCTGCCTGCCGCGACTTCGTGCAGCAGCGGCTTCCAGATATGCGTCGGGTAACGATCGACGAGCGTGATCTGCGCTTTAGGCGGCGTCTTGCTGTCGTTGCTTCCGAAACGGTCGCCTAGGCGAGTCGCGAGTTCGAGACCGCCGGCCCCTCCGCCAACCACGATGAAGCGATGCATGGAGCTTTCCCTGTACTTTTATTCGAACGGCCCACTCATTGTGAGTGAGCCGAGCCGGCATGACAGTCACAAACGCGTCACCAACATGTCGGGCATACGCGACATCTGCCGCTTATGCCTTGCACAAAGCTTTTTAATGCGCCTCTTCCCAGTTATTGCCGACGCCCACTTCCGCGACGAGCGGCACCTTCAGTTCGGCGACGCCGCACATCAGTTCCGGTAAGCGCTTCGTGACTTCGGGTAATTCGTCCTCGGGCACTTCGAGCACGAGCTCATCGTGGACCTGCATGATCATCTTGGTCTTGATGCCCGACGCTTCGATCCAGTCCTGCACCGCGATCATCGACAGCTTGATGAGGTCCGCTGCCGTACCTTGCATCGGCGCATTGATGGCCGCGCGCTCCGCTGCCTGACGACGCGGCCCGCTGCCGCCGTTGATCTCCGGCAGCCACAGACGACGCCCGAACACGGTTTCGACGTAGCCGTTCATCTTCGCCATCGTACGCGTGTTTTCCATATAAGCGGCGATGCCCGGATAACGCGCGAAATAACGATCGATATACAACTTCGCCGCATCGTGCGTGATGCCGAGGTTCGACGCGAGGCCGAACGAACTCATGCCGTAAACCAGGCCGAAATTGATGACCTTGGCGATGCGCCGCTGATCGTTGTCGACTTCGATTGGCGTGATGCGGAACACTTCGGACGCCGTTGCGCGATGCACGTCCTCGCCTTGCGTGAACGCGCGCATCAATGCTTCATCGCCGGAGATATGGGCCATGATGCGCAGTTCGATCTGCGAATAATCCGCCGACACAATCTTGCTTCCCGCAGGCGCAATGAACGCTTCACGAATACGCCGCCCTTCGCCCGTGCGCACCGGAATGTTCTGCAAATTCGGCTCGTTTGATGACAAGCGCCCCGTCACCGCGACCGCCTGCGCATAGTTCGTATGCACGCGCCCCGTCGATGCATTCACCATGCGCGACAGCTTGTCCGTATAGGTGGATTTCAGCTTCGACAAACCGCGATGTTCGAGCAAAACCTTCGGCAACGGAAAATCTTCGGCGAGCTTTTTCAGCACTTCTTCATCGGTGGAAGGCGCGCCGCTCGTCGTTTTCTTCACGACTGGCAGTTGCAGTTTCTCGAAGAAAATCTGGCCGATCTGCTTTGGCGATCCGAGATTGAATTCGCCGCCTGCAAGTTCATAAGCCTGTGCTTGCAGATCGATGAGACGCCTGGCGATTTCATTGCTTTGCGCATCGAGCCGTTCACGATCGATCAGGACACCGTTACGTTCCATCTTGCGCAGCACGCGCGACGTAGGAAGCTCGATATCGCGGTACACTTTCAATAATCTCTCTTCTTGCGCGACTTGCGGATAGAGGTTTTGATGCAGGCACAACGTGATATCCGCATCTTCCGCAGCATAAGCCGAAGCCTTCTCAAGCTCGACTTCATCGAACCCGATCTGCGATGCGCCCTTGCCCGCGACATCCTCGTACTTGATGGTCTTCACGCCGAGATGACGCAACGCGAGGTTGTCCATGTCATTCGGACGATGCGATTCCAGCACATACGACTGCAACAGCGTGTCATGCTCCACGCCGCAAATCTCGATGCCGTAATTCGCAAGCACTTGCTCGTCGTATTTCAAATGCTGGCCGACCTTCTTCTTCGATGCATCTTCGAGCCACGGCTTCAGCTTCGCAAGCACTTCATCGCGCAGCAATTGCACGGGCGCATCCGGCCCGCGATGCGCGACGGGAATATACGCAGCGTGTCCCGGCTCGACGGAGAAGGACATGCCGACGATCTGCGCGGTCATCGGATCGAGCGAAGTGGTCTCGCTGTCGAACGAGGTAATTTCGGCTTCGTTGATGCGCTTGAACCACGCATCGAACTGTTCCCACGTCTGCACGGCCTCGTAGTGATGCTCGATCTCCATGATCTCGGCAGGCGGCTTATCCGTCGGGCCTTCCACTGCATCCGCGATTTCGATTTCGCGCAGCCACGTCTTGAAGCCATGACGCAGGAACGCGTCGCGCAGTTCATCACGCGATTCGGGGCGCGATTCGAGCGTCGCATCGATCGATTCGATTTGCGAAGTGAGGTCGCATTCCGTGTGTACGGTAACGAGCTTTCGCGCCATGGGCAGGAAGTCCAAAGTCTTGCGCAGATTGTCTCCTACCGCACCTTTGATCTCGCTGGCGTGTTCTACGATGCCATCAAGGGAATCGTATTGCGTGAGCCATTTGAGGGCGGTCTTGGGGCCGCACTTCTCGACGCCAGGCACGTTGTCCACCGTATCGCCGATCAGCGAAAGATAATCGACGATGCGTTCCGGTGGCACGCCGAACTTCGCCTGCACGCCCGCGCGATCGAGCGTTTCGTTAGTCATCGTATTGATGAGGGTGACATGATCCGTGACAAGCTGAGCCAGATCCTTGTCGCCCGTCGACACGATCACCTTCATGCCGCGTTTCTCGGCCTCGACCGCGAGCGTGCCGATGACGTCATCCGCTTCGACGCGTTCGATCATCACGAGCGGCCAGCCGAGCGTACGCACGGCGACATGGATGGGCTCGATCTGCTTCGACAGGTCCTCGGGCATGGACGGGCGATTGGCCTTGTACTCGGCGTACCAGTCGCCGCGGAAAGTTTTGCCCTTGGCGTCGAAAACGCACGCGCTATATTCTGCATTGATTTCGCGCCGCAAGCGCCGCAGCATGTTGACCATTCCATACAGTGCGCCTGTGGGGCCGCTGTCGGGGCCGCGCAGGTCTGGCATCGCATGATAGGCTCGGTACAAGTAACTAGAACCGTCGACCAATAGTAGGGTCTTACCTTCAAGACTTCGTTCTTCAGGCATTGTGAATAAGAGAAAAGTGATTCCGAGTCTGCGTTCACTCGCAGATCAAGAGCGCGCGACGGCCAAAAAGGCTCGCGCATCGTGGCAGATGTTCACGATTATGGCAGAGTTTATCGAGGCGACCGAGTATCTCTCGGAGATCCGCCCTGCCATCAGCATTTATGGTTCAGCACGTCTCAAGTCTGAGTCGCCGTACTATCAGCAGACCATCGAAATTGCGCAGAAATTCTCGGATGCGGGCTTCGCCGTGATCTCCGGCGGCGGGCCCGGGATCATGGAAGCGGCGAACAAAGGCGCGCATGCGGGCAAATCGCCTTCGGTGGGATTGAACATCGAATTGCCGCATGAGCAGTCGGGCAATCAGTGGCAGGATATTTCGCTGCGCTTCCGCCATTTCTTCACGCGCAAGGTTACGTTCGTCAAGAACTCGGACGCGGTCGTGGTGATGCCGGGTGGTTTCGGCACGCTGGATGAGTTGGCTGAAGTGCTGACTCTCATTCAGACGAAGAAGTCGCGTCATGTGCCTATCGTGCTGGTCGGTGCGGAGTTCTGGGCGGGTCTGCTCGACTGGTTCAAGAAAACGCTACTGACGAACGGCGTAATCAGCGAGAAAGACCTCGATCTGATGCAGGTGATCGATGATCCGGATCAGGTGCTAGACGCCGTGCTTGCTTTCTATGAGGATTGTGAGGAGCAGGTCGAAACGCCGGCGGAAAGCAAGTCGGATGATGACAGGATGTTTTATCTGTAAGGCATCTTCGAAGCGGGATCGCAACGATCCCGCTTCATCATCGTTATTGAAACGCCACTTCCGCAAAGCTTCGCAGTTTCCGGCTATGCAGCTTCGACAAGCCGTTCATCCGTAACAATTCCATCGCCTTCACACCGATCTGCAAGTGCTGATCCACTTGCGCGCGATAGAACTGATCGGCCATTCTGGGCAGCTTCAACTCGCCATGCAGCGGCTTGTCCGACACGCATAACAGAGTCCCATACGGCACTCGGAACCGGAAGCCATTCGCGGCAATGGTCGCGCTTTCCATATCCAGCGCCACCGCGCGGCTTTGCGACAAGCGCCGCACCGGCTCACGATGATCGCGCAACTCCCAGTTACGGTTATCGACGCTTGCAACCGTACCCGTGCGCATGACGCGCTTCAACTCGACGCCATCCAACTGCGTGACCTGCGCGACCGCACGTTCAAGCGCAACCTGCACTTCTGCAAGCGCAGGTACAGGAACCCATAGCGGCAGATCATCATCGAGCACGTGATCTTCGCGCACGTAACCATGCGCCAGCACGTAATCGCCGAGACGCTGCGTGTTGCGCAAGCCTGCGCAATGTCCAAGCATGATCCACGCGTGCGGCCGCAACACCGCAATATGATCCGTGATCGTCTTCGCGTTCGACGGTCCCACGCCGATATTTACCATCGTGATGCCACTGCCATCCGCGCGCTTCAAATGGTAAGCAGGCATCTGCGGCAACCGCGCCGGCGCCGTGCCTTCGTCCGGCTGCTCACCGAGATTCGCGTTGAAGGTGACAACATCGCCCGGTTCGACGAAGGACGAATACTCGCTGCGATACGCTTGCGTTTCTTCATCGTCTGCGCGCGACATCAGCGTACGGCCAAGCTTTACGAGCTCATCGATATAAAACGGGTAATTCGTGTACAGCACGTAGTTCTGGAAATGCGTCGGCGAAGTAGCCGTGTAATGCCTCAGCCGATGCAGCGAAAAATCCACCCGCGCCGCCGTGAACAACGCCAGCGGATGCGGCTCGCCCGGACCCGGCTCATATGTGCCGTTGACAATGCGATCGTCGAGCAGCGCGAGGTCGGGCGTATCGAAGATATTGCGCATCGCCAGCAGGCGGTCGCGGTCGAGATCGCCTTCGAGATGAATGCCTTCCGCGAATGCGAAGTGGATTGGAATGGGCTGCGCGGAAACGCCCACTTCGATGCCCACGTGATGGTTCTTCGTCAGCAACCGCAATTGCTCGCGGTAGTAATAGCCGAAAAGATCCGGCCGCGTAAGCGTCGTTTCGAAGATGCCCGGTCCGGCAACGAAGCCATACGAACGCCGCGAATCGATCTGTGTGTTCAGCTCGGTCCGAACGCGTACGAAAGGATAGCACGCGCGCACGCGATGCGTGAGCTGCTCGTTGCGCCGATACCGCGCGAAGGCATCGCGCAGAAACGCGGTGTTGGCTTCAAAGATGGCGGAGAGGCGCGAAACGGCGGCGACGGGATCGTCGAAGGATTCGGTAGGGAAGTTGTTGGCTGGCGTGCCTTGCGTGGTCTGTGTCCGGTCGTTTGTCATGATCTTGTAGATAGTCCGATAGTGCCCTCGTATTCAAAATACATTAGCATGGAAGATGGTGCGGACCATGAAAACCCACGTTGCGCGGCACCTTTTCGACACAAACGCGTCGCACGGCGAAAAACGACGCAGAATAAGACGTTGCGCCATATCGGGCATTGAATCTGCTGCTAGTTTGCTAGAATCCGACAATCGTCTGGAGAACCATCATGAAGCCGCTTCTTTCTGCCACCGCAGCCGCCACAGCCGCCGTCCTCGCCGCTGCAAGCTTCGGCGCGTTCGCGCAGCAAAGCGTTCAGCCGGTGGAGCAACCAGTCGTGCAAAAGCCAATGTCGCCGGAAGAAGCCGTGGGCCTGCCGGACCTGAAAGCCATAAATCGCCCGCCCACGAATGACAGTTCCAAGGTGGAAATTTCGCCGCCGCGCCAGCCGAGCTTCCATAAAGTGAGCGGCAACGGCACAGAAATCACCGAATACCGCGACAAGGGCAAGCCTGTCGAAATCAACGTGCATTCGAACTTCGGCACGAGCTACAGCATGAGCGTGCCGGTTGACACGTCGCCGCAAGTGCGCGACAACGGTAAAGCAAGCATGCGTCTGCCGTCGATCAACCTGCGTTACTGAAATCCATCGCTTAAAGTCACGGCCCGCTCGTCCTGAGCGGGCTTTCTTTACGGTGTGCCTGGCCGCGATGCACCAGCGAGCACGCCGCCCAATCTGACCGACGTTTCCCGCATGGCCGTATTCACCCCCGTCTCTGATGCCGAACTCGGCGACTGGCTGCAATATTACGATCTCGGCGACGTCGTCGAATTCCGCGGCATCCAGTCGGGTATCGAGAACAGCAACTTCTTTTTGACGACGACGTGCGGCGAGTTCGTGCTGACGATCTTCGAAAAGCTCACTGCGAACCAACTGCCGTTCTATCTCGATCTGATGCGTCATCTCGCGGCGCATCGCGTGCCGGTTCCGGACCCGATGCCACATCGCAATAGTGCGCTCTTCGGCCCGCTCAACGGCAAGCCGGCAGCCATCGTCACGAAGCTCGAAGGCAAGCCGGAGATGACGCCAATGCCTGCACACTGTATCAAAGTCGGTCAGATGCTCGCGCGTCTGCATCTCGCGGGGCGCGACTTCGGGCAGCATCAGCCGAATCTGCGCAGCCTGTCGTGGTGGCGGGAAAACGTGCCGTCGATCATCGACTTTCTAAGCGATGCGCAGCGCGAGCTGATCGAAAGCGAACTGGCGCATCAGGGCGCGTTCTTCGGCTCGGCGGATTACGCATCGCTGCCGTGCGGTCCGTGCCATTGCGACCTGTTCCGCGACAACGTGCTGTTCGCGGACGGTATCGAGCACGCGCGGCTGGGAGGCTTCTTCGATTTCTACTTCGCAGGCGTCGACAAATGGCTGTTCGATGTCGCCGTGACCGTGAACGACTGGTGCATCGACCTGACTACGGGCGTGCTCGATCCGGCTCGCGTCGATGCCATGCTGCGGGCCTATCAGACCGTGCGTCCTTTCACGCCCGCCGAAGAGCGTCACTGGAGCGACATGCTGCGCGCCGGCGCCATGCGCTTCTGGGTCTCGCGCCTGTACGATTTCCATCGTCCGCGTGAAGCGCAAATGCTCAAGGCGCACGATCCCGGTCATTTCGAACGCATTCTACGCGCCCGCGTTAAAGCGGCGTCGGCTTCCGCTAAACGCTAACACCTGTCATTCACCCATTTCATGCGACTGATCGAAGTCCCCGCCAAGACTGGTTACGTCTGGTTTCGTCAAGGCCTGTGGCTCTTCCGCCGCAATCCGTTTGCGTTCCTCACGGTGTTCTTCGCGTACCTGTTCGTGATGACGCTGATTTCGCGCGTGCCGCTCATCGGCCCGTTTCTGCCGATGATGTTCATCCCCGGCGTCGCGGTCGGCTTCATGGCCGCATGCCGCGACACCATCGCGGGCAAGCCGATCTGGCCGACCATTCTCGTCGATGGCTTCCGCTCCTATGGCAGCGTCGTCGCGCGGCGACTGCTGGCGCTGGGCGTGCTGTATGTGTTCGCGCTGTGCCTGATTTTCGCGGCATCGGCGTTGGTCGATGGCGGCACGCTGCTGAGCATGATGATGGGCGACGGCCCGGCGGGCGATCCCGAAACTGTCGCCGCAAGCTTCAGCCCGCTTGCCGTGCTGGTCGCCATGGCCTGCTATGTGCCTTTTGCGATGCTGTTCTGGTTTGCGCCCATTCTTGTCGCCTGGCACGACGTCCCGCCCGTCAAGGCGATGTTCTTCAGCCTCGTCTCGTGTTGGCGCAATCGCGGCGCGTTCGTGCTGTACGGCGTGATCTGGATCGCGGTGGCGCTGGCGGTATCGTTCGGGCTGACGGCGCTGATGCAGGCCATCGGACTCGGCCAGGAAATGGCGTTCGCGGTGCTGATGCCGGCATCGATCCTTGTCACGACCGCGCTGTATTGCTCGTTCTACGCGACGTATCGCGGCTGCTTCGACGTGCAATCGTCGGAGACACCGGATATCCCGGACACATCGGGCGCGTAGGCGGCGTTTCTTCGCGCGCGAAGCGTTTTACGTACACCAGGGACATCGCTCCTGCCCGCGCGACGCGCGTCGCCATGACCACGCCCGCCGAATTCCCGCTCGACCTCGATCAGCAACTCTGACCTACCCGCAATATCTGGCGATGCTCGTACTGTGGGAAAGCGACGACCTCACGGTCAGGGAAATCGCAACTCGCCTCTCACTCGACTCCGCGACGATGACGCCGCTTTTGAAGCGGCTCGAAGCGTAGGGCTATGTCGAACGGACGCGCGGCGTCGAAGATGAGCGTCAGGTGTATCCGCCTGACGGACAGCGGGCGTGAGCTGCAGCAATTGGCGCGTGGGATTCCGACGGAAATCTTCTGCGCCTCCGGCGTGACGTCGATTCTTTGCTGAGCTTGCGCAGCGATCTGGTGCGGTCGCGCGCATCGCTCAACGAATTCATCAATCAGTACTAGACCTTGTTAATGCGTCGATAGGCGCTCGCTAATAAGTCAATCGCAAATATTTAATTTTCACGATAATTACTTGCGCGATATATTTATCCCCGTGGTCGACGTATCAACAGCGCCCTGACAGCCAAACAAATCACACGACTCACGGAGAAACGCGATGAACATTCTGTATAAGGCAACGGCAACGAGCACCGGCGGACGCGATGGACGCGCGGTGTCATCGGACGAGCAATTAAACGTGAAGTTGAGCGCCCCGAAGGGTTTGGGCGGCACCGGCGCGGAAGGCACGAACCCGGAACAACTGTTCGCGGCAGGCTATTCGGCGTGCTTCCTGTCCGCCATGGAGTTCATCGCCGGCCAGCAAAAGAAGGCGATTCCGGTTGATACTAACGTCACCGCGGACGTAGGGGTGGGCCCGAACGATAACGGCGGTTTCGCGCTCGATATCGAACTGCGTGTGACGCTGCCAGGCGTGGAGCGTGAGGAAGCGCAGGCGCTGATCGAAACGGCGCACAAGGTTTGTCCGTACTCGAATGCGACGCGCGGAAATGTGGATGTGCGCGTGAAACTGGTCTGAATAGCTTTCGCCGAACCGACAACGCGATAAAAAATGCCGGCTTCAAGCCGGCATTTTGTCGTTGATTGAGCGGACGCAAAAGAAACCGCTGCAAACAGCCAGCGGTTTCTTTTGGTTACTGCGTAAGTGCCGGACGGCTTAGTTCGCCATCCACGACGGATGATGTGCCACCTTACGCTTGTCGAGTGCCTTCATGCGGTACTCCACGGTGGCTTCGGCCAGGTAAGCGTCGTCGCGCTCGCGGTCAAGCTGATCGGCGGTCTTCGTCAGGAACAGAAAAATGCGGCTGAGTAGGAATCCAGAAGACTTATTTGCAACACTCAAAACGCTAAGGCCGTTCAGGCCACGTACGCATCGCGCGCAGCCTCGCTCGGGCGGCGCTGATATTTGAAAAATCCCACATCACGGCGGCGGAATCCGGTCTTTTCGATGAATGGAACGCCACCGTATCCGTCACCGCCCGCCCACGAATGGCCGAGCCCGCGCACGATCGACGTCTTCACCACGCGCCGCCCGTTCTTGACGTAATCCGTCACCACGCCATCCGGATGCGTCTCTTTACGCGCTTCGCCTGCACGGCAGTTGCCTGCGGCATCGACGAAATTGTTGAGGCGGAGAAATTGTTTGGTCAGTTGCTCCGCGTTCGCCGCCGTGACGACCGAATCGAATTCGCCATGCACGATGACCGCCGGCATACCCGGATAATCACGCACGTCAAGCGCGGCATCGATGAGCACAATGGGATCCGTTCGGCTGCCGCGCCGCATAACGTCCATCGCGCCGATAGCCGAGCGCGCTTCGCCGAAGACCGGCCCGGAACGCAGCCCGATGGCCGCGAACACCTGCGGATAGCGCACGGCCAACAGAGCCGCGAGTCCTGCGCCGGCCGGCATGCCGGCAAGATAGACACGCTCGGCGTCCAGTTCGTGCTCGACGACGATCGCCTTCACGAGCGAGACGATGAAGCCGCCTCTCCGCCGTCGCTGCCCGAATCGTCATCCAGCGCCAGCAGCGATGCGCGTGATCGTGCTTCGACTGCTCGGGATACAACACCGCGAGGCCGAATTTATCCGCCAGCAGATTGATGCGCGTGCCCTGCGCGAATTCATCAGCGTTCTGACTTGCAGCCATGCAGCATGACGACGAGCGGCAACGGCTTCGGCGACTCTTTCGGCAGCACATACAGCGCGTACGAAAGGCGATTCACGAAGCATCCGGCCACCGGCGGCGCGGAATAATACGAGCGCGCCCAGGCGGCCGCGCCCGACTTGAGCTTCGATTTGACGGTTTTGGCACGCGCCGGCTTCTCCGCAGGCCGCGGTTTGGCGACACGTACCGATTCGACCTGGCCGGCGACAAGGCGTCTCGAGCCATGCAACCAGAGCTTGATAAGGCTTTTCGACATTCGGCTGGATCTTCCACACTATTCAGACGATGCAGCGGTTTTCGCACATCGGGTTGTACATTGCACAATAACATCAATTGGCGACGGCGGCGCGCATCCGAATTCTTAAATATTGAGTCGATTGGACAACAAATAACCAAAGTAGCGAACAATAACCGATGTTACTCATCGTAGCATTGATAATTTGCGGTGACGACGAAGGATAATTCGGCATCGTCCCACGCGCTATACTTCTGAAGATTCTTATACTGTGCCGACCCGTTTAGCCGTGCACCTCGGCAGGCTGACGCACCGCAGCAAAAGCTATTCCCATTATTCGCAATGACTCTCGACTTGCCTACTTCGGTCTGGATTTCCATCACGGCGCTTGGCAGCGTTGGCGTCATGGTGCCTGTCGCGCTGGCAGTGGCGGCGTGGCTGCTCGTCGGCTATCGGTGGAAATATGCGGTGTCGTGGCTCGGTCTGCTCGGCGCGGCGAGCGCGCTGGTCGCCGTGACCAAGATCGCGTTCATTGGCTGGGGAATCGGTGTGCGGAATATCGATTTCACCGGCATCAGCGGACACGCGCTCATGTCCACCGCCGTGCTGCCCGTCGCCATTTTCGTCGCTCTCCTGCCTGCGCGCAGCGGGGTGCGCGGCGCGAGCGCGGCGGTCGGGCTCATGCTGGGCGTGCTGATCGGCGCATCGCGGGTCGTGCTGGATGCGCATTCGGTTTCAGAAGTCGTCGCGGGGTGCGCGCTCGGCGCGGTGGTTGCGCTAGCGTTTGTGTGGATCGCGTGGCGCACGGAGCCGGGCAAGCTGCCGCCCACGCCCGTGGCCGCGAGTCTCGCCGCCGTCGTCGTCGCGCTGCATCGCGTGCCAGTGCCCACGCAGCACTGGATCACCGAAATCGCGCTCAATCTGTCGGGCCACGAGCGCCCGTACGTGCGCGCCCGCTGGAAAATGAAGCACTACCAGATTCCCGCTCGCCGGACGGAAGCCTCGTCCGTGCGCGCGTACATCGCATAAAAATCAGTCGTTCACCTATGATTACGCTCGATAACTTGATCACCGGCACCGCCTTCTGATCCTGCGCAAGACCGAGCGAATCCGCGCTCTGATTCATCGTTGACGGCGCCGCGCGTGACCTTGGCCACCTTCCCGGCCAATTGATTGTGTGCGCTTGTTTTCATTCCCAATCTCCCGATCAATTGCCAGTCGAGCCCAAAACCTTCGATGGCTTCGCCCGCTCGTTGAAGAAACTTGCGATGCTCGCGCTCCACGGCGCGATGGTATCGATCAGCCGGAGGGCCGCCGGCGTGAGCGAGAGTTCTCCGCCGCCGCGCCCGCCGCTCGCGGTTCTTTATGAGCGGCTCGCCAGCGAGATTGTCATCGTATCGACGGCGTCCCACGCGGCCTTGTAACTCATGCCGATGGTTTTCGCCGCCGTGATCGATCTGTGTCGCGGATCGCTGCCAGCAGCGCGATGCGCGCCGCGCCGCTGAGCGTTTCATTGCCGCTGCGCAGCCAAACGGAACCGTTGATATCCAGCGCGTCGCGGGTCTTGCTCATCGGCCATCTCATTAATCGAACACACGCTGCGCATTATATCGATGCCATACGCCGCCCCGATCAACGGACTTAGCCATGGTTTCAGGTCAGATGAAAAGCGAATCGTTTCGCAGTTCATGAAATCGACACACGGAACGTGAAACATGATTTCCTCCGCACGTTCTCTTCGAAATAATCCTTCGCGCAAGCCCAAAAGACTCAAAGACGCGACATGAATCAGATTGCCTTTCCCCAATCCGGAGCAGGTAAAACCCTCGGCCAACGGCTTGCCTCGATACTCTTCATCGTCGTCATTGTGGCGGGCGCAGTGTACTGAGTGCTGCACATGCTCGAAGATCTCGCGCCGGTCCGCGAATTGTCGATCTTTCCTTTACGTTCTGCTTAGTATCGCACTGCTGATCGCACTCGGGTTCGAATTCGTCAAAGGGGCTAATGCCGTCGCCACCGTTACCTATACGCACTCACTGACGCCCAACGTCGCGGTGGTGTGATCAGGCGCGTGAAATTTCATCGGCATCTTGATTTCCAGCGGCGCGGTGGCATTCGGCATTCTGCAACTGCTGCAGGTAGAACTGATTATCGGCGTGGGAAGCTCGAAAGATTTTGCGATGGTCTTCGCGCTGCTCATCGTCGCGATCATCTGGATCATCTGGAATCTCGGCACGTGGGCACTCGGCCTGCCGTCGTCGAGTTCGCATACGGTGATCGGCGTCGGTCTGATGAATCAGATGCTGCATGGCACAGACGGCACCTCGGGCGTCGATTGGAATCAGGCGCTCGGCGTCGGCAAATTGTTGCTCTTTTCGCCGATCGTCGGTTTCCTCGCCGCGGTGTTCCTGCTGTACATCCTGAAGCTGGTGGTGCGCGTACCTGCGCTGTACAAGGAGCCGGAAAAGAACGCGCCGTCGCTGTTCTGGATTCGCTGCCTGCTGATTCTGACCTGCACCGGCGTGTCCTTCGCGCACGGTTCGAACGATGGCCAGAAAGGCATGGGCCTCATCATGCTGATTCTGATTGGCACGGTACCGACGGCTTACGCGCTCAACAAGGCCGTCATGCTAGGCGAAACGCAGACGTTCCTGTTGTTCAGCCACAACGCGTCCGAAGTGCTCCAAAAGTACAGCAACAACGCGCAGCCCGCCGCCGATGCGCGCGGCGCGGTCGAAAAGTATGTGCAGATGAAACACGCCGCGTCGGACACGATCGCATCGCTGAAGAGCGTGGTCGATTCGATCGATTCGCAAATCCGCCCGAACGAATCGGTCGCCAACGTGCCGCAAAGTCAGGTAAAGAACGTCCGCAACGACATGTACATCACGTCGGAAGCACTGCGGATCATGGAAAAGATCCGGCGTTCTCGAAGGACGACGACGCGGTCCTCAGCAACTACAAGAAGCAGCTCGATCACTCGACCAAGTTCATCCCGGCGTGGGTGAAGGTCGCAGTTGCCGTCGCGCTCGGTCTGGGCACGATGGTGGGCTGGAAGCGCATCGTCGTGACGGTGGGTGAGCGCATAGGCAAGAGTCAGGTATCTTATAGCAGCAGTGCGGCAGTGCGGGGTTGACGCCGAGGGGGCAAGAATATGAGGCTGCTCTTCTATCGATTTTGACTCGCCGTTCAACTCCGCCCGCACCCTCGCTGGTACCCTTGCC
>LELG01000436.1 GCA_001045575.1 Candidatus Burkholderia pumila | reverse complement strand
TTTGATCAACTGGGTGTTCCTCGACTCTCATAACCTCAACTCAACTTCCCGAACCGCCCGGTGCGGGGACCCGCATGCCGGGTAGTGTGGCAGGGGCACGGCGCTACAGCCGTACCCTATGCCGATTCGTTGAAAGTCCAAAATGTTTGCTTACGTCCGATAGTAAATAAGCGCATGCGACATGCCACTTTCCTTTTGCGCCATCGATACGCTCAGACTACATTCCCTTGCATCGGCGATTTCGAATCGCCTGATCTCAAGAATTGCTGAACGCTTCATCGCGCCCCGTGCGGCGGCTTCACTCGTTCGGCATCATCTGCTGTCCCTTTCGGCATCGCCTGCATAAGTCTTTGATATGCAGGCCGCACGTTCACACGCGCGCCCGGCGTCACGCGGCGACTGCCCGTGCTCGCCTCGACGTTCGTTCATCGAATCAAAACGGGATAGCGGAGCTGAGACATGATGACAAGGCAAGGTCGCGCCATCGAAGCGGTGTGGGCGGCAACTGCATTCGTTCTGCTCGCCAGTTGCGGCGGTGGCGGTGGTGATGGTGGCGGCAGCACGGCCAGCGCGGGCGGCACTTCGGGCAACGGTGCGGCATCGCCGTCCGGTTCGAGCACGCCCGCGGCAACGGCCACGCCCGCGGCCGCCACCGCCGTGCTCGATGGCACCGCGATTGGCACGGCGCGCAATGGTCGGATGGATCGGCATCGACGGGCGGCACGGGACAAGCGGTTAGCAATCTCACCTGCACGCGCGCGGGCAACACCTACAGCTACTCGCATCTGCGATCTATGCGCGGACGGCAAGCAAGTCGCGCTGCCGGCCAATATCGGCGTCGCACCGACGATGACCGCGCAGACCGGCTGCGTCTATCCCGTCCACACCGACGATGCATCGGGCAAGATCCGCATGGACGTGACCTCCGGCGCGTCATACACGCTCGGGCAAGTTCTTCGCCGTATGGGGACAAACGCTGACGACGACGAACGTCGCCGGCCTGACCGGCAACATCACGGCATGGGTGAACAACGGCGGCACGCTCACGCAATACAGCGGCAATCGCCAGCCTCGTGCTGCCGCAGAAAGGCGAAGTGACGCTCGTGGTCGGCCCACGGCACCTGGGCTACGGGGAACACCGCACCCGGCGGCAACGGCTCGCCGGTGGATAACGTGATCTGCGCGGCAGGCATGGCGGAGATCTTGCACGCGCACGTCGCCATCTACAAGGACGGGCAATGGCTAGCGACGCCCGCGAATGTCGGCATCCTGCCGCAGTGCAATTACGAGATGCACATGTATGATTCGACCGGCATTATCCATATCAAAACGCCGAACCTGAAGACGTTCACGCTCGGCCAGTTCTTCGATATCTGGGGCTAGCCGCTCACGACGAGCAATGTGGCGGGTATTTCCAGCGACATAATAAGTACATTCAACGACGGCGGTGATGTGCGACCCTGGATGGGCGATCCACGCGATATCCGTGCCGTGCTGACTTCGTTCAAGGATCAAAGATATCACGTTGCAGATCGGGACGCCGGTGAAGGCGCTGGCGACGTATAGCTGGTATGAGCCGCAGTGAGGAAGGTGCCCGCCTGGCGCGGGCACCTTCCCGGCTTAGCGGAAGCTCATCGCATTGAAGGCGATAGGCTGCGCGGGCGGATTCAACCGGTCGTTGCAACACCTTTGATCAAGGAGGTGTTGCATGGGACGAAGTGCAAAGCAGGTGTATCGGTTGACAGGCCGAAGAGCGATGTACTGGCCGGGCGCGCCATCACTTGGATATGAGATCGAGCGGCGG
>LELG01000435.1 GCA_001045575.1 Candidatus Burkholderia pumila | reverse complement strand
CCAATCGCTATCTCGGCTCCCTTGGTCTTCCATCGTTGCGTCGATAGCCGGACAACCGATCCGAATCACCGTGTACGGCCCCCTACGCACGGTTGTGTGGGAGGGGCGGGCCGTGAGGCCTGCCCCTCTATCCCGATTGCTATTAACTTTTTCGAAACAAATCAGGTGTTATCGACCGTAAGCTATCAACGGGGCCTCAGGGCATCGTACCGGTTCCCAGTCAAAAGATAAATCTACAGATTGCAAATCGATGTCCGGATGATACGTGTGAACCATATAGTTGAACAACGGATGATGCGCCTCTTCCCAACGCTGGCGCGCCGCCGCCACGTCCTTCGCCAATACGCGATACGGCAAGGCGCCCACATGCGACATCGGCAAGAATTCATTCACACCGAGTACATTCTTGAACAGCATCGCCTCGTATTCGCGGTCGAGCGACGTACGCGCCGTGATGACCATGTAATCGATCTCGTGCAGTTCGCAGAACATCTACAACGCCTTGCACAACGCCACCTTCACGACGCGCCCGACCATCCCGCCCGCAACGCCCAGGCGCGTGGCCTCAGCGAGACGGCTCGTCGCCAGATGCGGCAGCAACGTCATCGACTGCTCCAGCGCCAGCGGTCCACGCGCATTGGTCTGAATGCGCATGGTACCGAGCGGCGCGCCATCGAGTTTCGATTCCGCGAGCAGCACGGCCGTGCCTTCGCGTTTATCGGCGGGCTCGACTTCCATCGTTTCCGCGAATTCCGGCAAATGCCGTCCATATGCAAATCGTCTCACACTGACGGCTTTTTCAAATCCGACATCGTTCTCGACGATACGAATAGTAAACGGCACGCGCTCGGTTTTATGAAGCGCGGAAACGACTGAAAGAGCGGGACACGAAGCCGTCGTGTCTGCGTTATTGGCGGCGGCAATCGTGGCAAGGTTCGAACGATCCATTTGTAACCTCCATTTTTCTTGGCGATTAGGAAGTTGCCATGTGTTATGGGTGGCTCAGGTTATGCCCCACACGGCGAAACGAGCCTCTCACGAAGTCAAATAACGAGGTGTGCGCTTACCACTGTTTCTGAGCAAATTTCAGGCTAAACGAATGGAGGGATTCCTCTAATCGATGAGCCAATCGTCGTGTAAAGACTGCAAAGTAAATATGCATTCTTCATACTTGAATATGCGTGCGGTTGAAATTACTTAAAACGAGGGCGAGCAGCCACCGAATGTGCGAGAGGCAATTCGGAGAATAGCCGCCAGTGACAAACAAGAAATATGCCGCAATTACCTGAAAACATTAAATAAAAATGACCATGTCAACGTTTTCTCTTCGCATAACTATCGAATCTTTAGTCGCATTGCATGTAAGGAACGGGAAGCTATGGGTGATCGGCATAGGGTACGGCTGTAGCACCGTGCCCCTGCCGCACTACCCGGCATGCGGGTCCCCGCACCGGGCGGTTCGGGAAGTTGAGTTGAGGTTATGAGAGTCGAGGAACACCCAGTTGATCAAAGTAAGCAAGGTTCAGCACGCTATTGAGCAACTGCCCACTGTTGCGCCACCAGCGGCGACTGTTAGCCGCCACCTGTTGAACCTCATGAGACGGCGCGCCCAGCGCACGCAGTTGCCGGTAGATGGCAGCCCCACGGCGCCAGTGTTTAAGCTGGATTGCCCACAACCGGTGACGCCTCCTTCGTCCAACTCACGCCAGACCCCGTGGGATTTGCGCTAATCGGAAGTACGCCTTCCAGCCCGCCACATAAAACCGTAGCCGCGCCACCACATCCTTCATGCTGCGCCCGCCTAGG
>LELG01000434.1 GCA_001045575.1 Candidatus Burkholderia pumila | reverse complement strand
TCCAAATAATGGTCTCAGTGCATTCAATCAAATAATAAAAACCCTTAATTTCACTAGTCGTGTGTAGCTAGAAGGGAATCGAACACTGGAAAAGGGTATGGATTAAAGGGAGCTCTTATCTAATTACAAGTGAATTTTGGATTTGTGATGCGATTTTCTATTTTACTTGCAAGCAATGTAGAACAAAGACAATTAAGGAGAGTATACTAAGAAATCAACAAAAGGATGAGTGAACTCAAGTAAAGAGGAAGCGTGGTGAATCATGTGACGTTCAAAGGGAATCGCTAGATATGCTCCTATAGGCTTTGATTCAAGGCTTACCGAATTAGTGGCGAACCATTCACTCTCTATACCCTTTCGGTCTCAAGAGAATTAAAACTAGCCTTTTACCTATTCATTCTCAAGCCTAGTTTTGTCTAAATGAACCTATGGCTTCCACACAATTCATTTAACCAATTAAAGTTCTAGTTCAATTAGCCAATCCCATCTCATATATAAATTCAATGCATTCAAGGCATCCTCTAAATATTCATATTTCAGACACACATTAGGTTTGAGTTCAAAAGATTACTTGTTTAGTCTCACCCCTAAACTTGTATGCTTAAACCTATGTCATTCCACAGAATCCAAACACACAATTTAGCTCAAGATAGCAATAACTCAACACACACGTCATTCATATACAAAATACAATTTCTATCACTTCATGGCTTAATTAATCCAAATTCTCAATTCACAAGCCAAACCCTAGGGTTATACTCATGCATCAAGCAATTAACTCAAGCAATAGAACAAATATTGATAACCCATACATCAATTCACCCACAAGAAATAATAACTAGTTCATCCCCTCAACAACCACATGGTTTCACCGCATAATCAATTAGCTATGCATATTGAAAGCAATATAAAGAAAGTAAAATAGAAAAAGATAAATTTCACCATAACATTAAGAAAAGATTACACCTCTAGATTCTACTTCAAAAGCCCAATAACATATCAAAATTTCAGCTAAAGAATATAAGTAACGAAAGAGAATCAAAGAAAATAAGTTTGCACTAATCCAAGGAAAAACTAGGGTAAGAACCCTACTCTCTAATTGGTTCCTCCCTTATTCTAACTTTTAAAAGGAGTATTTATAGTCTTGACTCCTTAAGGGTAAAGTTGGAAGGAAAAGTTGTACTTAAAAGCCCTTAAAAATTTGAGTCAAACGCTTTAAGAAGGGTCAAATACGTTTACAAAGCTTAAAAATCAAACAGGACACAATTTGCCCCGTTTTTGTCCCATTGTCGCGACATTATCTCTCAGTGTCACGACAATGCCTCCTTGTGTCGCGACACTGAAGCAAAATCTTCAGTGTCGCGACAACAACACTTAAAAAAAAAAACAGGGACGAGCAGAGAGCGACCAAGACAAAAAAAATAAAAAAATAAAAAATATATAATAAAAAAAGTTTTTTTTTTACTTTTCTCATTCTGATCCCTTTTTTTTCCTTTTTTCTGCAGGACAGTTTTTCTTTATTTCTACTCCACAAGGGCACCAACAACTCTGATGGCACCAAACATTCTTTCGATGCAGACCATTCCTCTGATGCAGACCATGGTGGCTTCTAATATTTACACATAACCGATCATGTACGTCGATGCCACAACTACAGACTTTACTTCTCTCTAACCTAGGCCATCTACAAGCCCAACACCGGATCACGCCATGTTTCACAGTTCCTCTACAGATCTTGTTTTGGCACCTCTGAAGACATCCCGACTTGTTCTTAATTGTGAGCTACTGCATGGCCTTGCTGCTGATGAACTTTCCTCC
>LELG01000433.1 GCA_001045575.1 Candidatus Burkholderia pumila | reverse complement strand
CTTACTCTTACCTCTCGCATGTGCTCACCGAACTGCCGCAGCGTCCGCCAGACGCCGACATCACCGATCTCCTCCGTGTTCATGCGCTGCTCGGCAATTGGCCTGTGTGCTTAAAATTAGCGCTTACGAAAGAATCGTGAAACCATATCAGGATATGACCGTCGAAGAATGGCAAATGGTCGCGCCGCTCTTTTTTGCCCGAACTGCGTCCGCGTTCGGAACTGCGCGGCCGGCCGCTGGCGAACACGCGCACCGTGCTGAACAGCATGCTTTGGGTAATAGTATAGCGGTGCATCGTGATCCACGCTGCATCGTAAATATCCTTCGTATCAGACGTCATCGCCGCTTCAAGGCGTGGCACGAGTCGGGCGTACTGCTGCGTGTGATGACGCAACTGTTCGGCCCGGCGGGCGAGTCGCTGTATGTGCGTTTGATGATCTCGCGCATGCGCGTGCCGAGCGAGTTGCCGTTCGAGGCAGCGGCACAGACGTACGCGGATATCGCTGCGGCGGAACGTATTGAAAAAGCACCGGTGCGCCGGGCGGCTTAACGCGTTCACGCGTACGCCACAAAAAGAAAGCTGACCGAAGAATGAAGTCTTCGGTCAGCTTTTTCATGTCCGCAGAGCCAGTTCTAATTCTGCCGAATCCACGTCTGCGAGCGCCTGAGCAGCGACACGCCGATATACCCGCGAACCACCAGCTTCTGCCCGCCGTCTTCCAACGTTATCTTGCACTTGTAGAGTAGAGCTTGCCGCTTTCCGGATCGAGAATCTGGCCGCCTTGCCACGGTGTCACCGTCGCGGCGCATGCCGCTGATGATCGTCATGTTCTTGAGCAACTGATCCTTGCGCTCGCCGGTGCACGCCGTACAACACGCTTCTCTGGCTGATCCAGCCGCCGATACTGCGCACGATCTTGCCCGACAACTCGCCGCTGCCATCGTCCTTGATTTCGATGATCGCTTTCGTTTATTTACTTACTTGGGACGTGCACATACATTCGATGGTAACGAGCTAACCCTGGCTGCCATCTGACCCGATTTCCTACTGTTTTGTTTTCATTTCCCACGGCGCGCCGACGCTGCCGATCGATCCGTCGATGCCGACGCAGGCCTTCGCCTCTCTCGCCGATGCGCTGCCGCGATGCTCGATGCGCACGGCATCCCTGCCGCCACCGCCGAGCACGGTCTCGACCACGGCGCGTGAGTGCCAATGCTGCTGTTCCCCAACGCGTACATTCCCGTCGCGCAATTGTCGATTCAGCCGCGCAACGATCCGGCGCATCACTTCCGCCTCGGGCGCACGCTGCGTAAATTGGGCGATGACGGCATGATGATCGTCGGTTCGGGGCAGATCACGCACAATCTGCGCATGGTGGATTTCGGCGCGCGTCCGGAAGACGCGGATCCGCGCGTCGCGGAATTCACCGATTGGTTCGGAGCGCGCATGGCCGAACGCGATATCGATGCGCTGCTCGACTATCGCGCCCGCGTGCCGCACGCCGCGCTGATGCATCCTACCGACGAACATTTGTTGCCGGTGTTCAGCTCGTTGGGTGCGGCATCGGATGATTACGCGCTGGGCGTGCAATCGCTCGGTACGTATCAACGCACGCTCGCCATGACGAACTACGTTTTTCAGACGTGTAAAACGAAAAAGCCCGCCGAAGCGGGCTTTCATTCTTATCTCATCGTGTATAGACCGGGGGCATGGTTGACACATCGTCGGAGACATCGTTGACACGTTCATCTTGGCGCATTGGGCTGATTGAGGTCAAACGTCATGAGTCGATGATGAGCGAAGTAGAAGTCATAGGTG
>LELG01000432.1 GCA_001045575.1 Candidatus Burkholderia pumila | reverse complement strand
TCCGAACCCTAAAACTGCCGACACCTATGACTTCTACTTCGCTCATCATCGACTCATGACGTTTGACCTCAATCAGCCCAATGCGCCAAGATGAACGTGTCAACGATATCTCCGACGATGTGTCAACTATGTCCCCTTTATCACCGGCCGATAAACCGGTATGAAGCGAAATCTGAATCGGCACTGCGCGTACTGGTAAAAAAAAACGGTAAAGATTGTTCGCCAGATTGACCGCTTGCCGCCGGATGAAGCGGCGAACGTTCCCGGACGGATACGAAAACGGCATCTTGGGATGGGCGCCGCCCAGATTACTCGTTGTTGTTTCACCACATCGAGGACGTTTTTGTGTCGGCCCCCCTGAAGTCGTAAAGCGTGATGGTGCCGCTCTTCAAATCCCCTTTGTCGTCGACGCGATGTGGCCCCCGTCAGACCATTGAAATCGGTCGTGGCGATTGCCGCAAGCACCTTGCCCGTTCCGACGGAATTGGCGCGTTATCGCATCAACGATCACGTACATGGCGTCGCACGCTGAACGGCGCGAATCTGCACCGGCTGATGGAAGCACGCTTCGTACTTCTTCTCGAAGTCCGCGTCCTTATCCATTCGGCCAAGCGCCGCGCCCGCTTCCGAGCACACGATGTTCTGCACGCCATCGCGCGAGCTGGTTCGTGCGCACGCCGTCGCCAGCGAGAATCTTCGACTTCACGCCGAGCGTCGCCGCTCCTTTCGCAAACGGGCCGCACGTCACCTCCATGCTGCCGTACATCACCACGTCCGGCTGGAAGCGCTTGATCTTCGTGAGGATCGCTTTGAAGTTGCGCGCCTTTTCTGTGGTCTGCTCGCGTGCGGCGATCTTCATGCCGCCGGCCTGCATCGTTTTCGTAAATTAGTCGGCGAGACCGCGACCGTACGCGCTGTCGTGTATTGCGGGTTTGTCGTCGAAGGCGAAATCTGCGCGATGCCCGCGTCACTGTAAATCTTCGATGCCGGTATCGACACGCCCGACTTCATGTGACTTCATGTGACCGATGACCGCGACCACGTGGTCATCGACCAGTTTCTGCGCGGCTTCGATGCCGGTGCGCGGGTCGGCGGCGTCGTGTCGAGCTCGAGGCGGATGGCGTGCCCGTCGAATCGTCAAACTTTGCGCGCTGATCTCTTCGAGTGCGAGCCGCGCGCGCACCGTTTTCGTTGTCGCGGCCGAGGTGCGCCTGCAAGCCCGTGAGCGGCGCGACATGACCGATCTTGACGACTGTTGCCTGGCTCGCCGCCGATACCTGCGTGCTCGCCCCGCCTTCGTCCTTCTTGCCGCATGCAGTCGCCATTGCAATCGCAGCCGCGATGGACACGGCGTAAGCAAACTTGAATCGCATCAAATAGGTCTCCTGCCCCTCGAAAAACGCTTGTCAAAAACCGCTCAAGGTTCAAGACGGGCGCATTGTAACGCTAAATATAAGACAAGCAATATCCTTGCGTAGCGGGATTTTCTAGCATTGCAACCGCTTGTTTCGACCGATTTTTCTGAAAATCGCAACCCAGTTGCGATACTATTTTGTGCAGTAGTTGCACCATAATGGGAAGTTACGTTCACGCGCGTTCAATGCGTTGACGTTTGCGCGCTTGCTGCAAGGGCAAACCCTTGGCTATCCGCATGACATCTCCATGCCCCGAAACGGTGCTTACGGCATTTGTCTCTTCATACTTTAGCCGGTGCGTAGCGCTCCGTACAGAATCGGTATAGGGGCGGGCCTCATGGCCCGCCCCTCCCACACAACCGTGCGTAGGGGGCCGTACACGGTGATTCGGATCGGTTGTCCGGCTATCGACGCAACGATGGAAGACCAAGGGAGCCGAGATA
>LELG01000431.1 GCA_001045575.1 Candidatus Burkholderia pumila | reverse complement strand
CATCCACGTCTTCCAGTTGTTGAACTGGTGGTCGGGGTGTAAAATGAATCACTCTCCTCCCTTATTAGTTTTAGGAGACGGAGAAACATCAAGCCATCAGTGTGGAAATTACCAAGGACGTGCCTTTATCGACAAAAAATAAAGTTCTTGCCGTCTTATCTGTGCTCCATGGGTTTCCCCTATACCCCATCCTTGAGACCATCAGAGAAATTGACCCCGCTTCGGGTTACATCCCCCCAATCCCGGGGCTTTCGCGACCGGAGTTTTCTATGGTCAGTCATTGGACCTTGGGTGCTTGTTACACCTGAACGCTGAGGCTTTTATGCTTGAAATGGTTGCGGGGGTAGGATTTGAACCTACGACCTTCGGGTTATGAGCCCGACGAGCTGCCAAACTGCTCCACCCCGCGTCTGTTGAGGGAAAGATTATAAGTTATCGGATAAGTCGGCGCAATGGTTCATTCGAACTTTCTTATGCTTGCGTGCTGGTGTCGCATCGCGGAGCGCGTGGAGGCACGCGTGGCATAATCGGTCGCACCATTGCTCCTTCACAGCTTCATCAAGCGGCATGCATTCACTGCGTCAGTCCATTATCCTTCGAAGGATCCGGCGGGTTCGCTGCGCTCTGTGCGATCCTGCTGCTTTCGTTCGCGCCGCTCGTGTCGCATGCGCTCGAACAGGTTCGTGCCGATGCCTTTGGCGCTTCGTTATGCGCGTCCGGCGGTGCGTCAAATGACAAGCACGAAAGCGACCGCGCACATCGTCTGCAAGCATGCGGCTATTGCGATCTCGTTACGCACGCGCAGCAGCGCGCCCCGCCCCCTTCGCCTGAACCGAAGCACGCTCGCAGGCAAACATACATGGCCCGCATCGGAAAACGGTGCAGGCACATCAAGCACATTCGATATGAACAAGCACATAGCATGGCGCGGCGCATTGGCCGCTGCGCTCGTCATCGCGGCGCAATCCGCGTTTGTGCACGCGATTCCGAAAATCCAGCAGCCCGGACCAGGCGCGACCGTCAGCGCTCCGAAGGAAGTCTCGATCTCAGCTCGATGTGGGTTACCACCGTCAGCGGTACGCAGGTCAACAAGGAAAAGTCCTCCGTCGAATACCAACGACAAGAAGCACATGAGCGTGCCGCTCGATCCACTCGAACCCGGCGTCTATACGGTGCAATAGAAAGGAAAGCGTTCGCAGCGGACGGCCATCGCACGCAAGGTCACTACAACTTCACGGTCAAGTAACGCAGCAATGAAAAAGCTCTCTGTCCTTCTCGGTGCGCTCATGTGCGCATCGTTCTCTCATGCCACCACGCTTGAAGCGCATGATTGCTGGATCCGCGCGATGCCGCCGAATCTGCCGTCATCGGGCTACTTCACGGTGTCGAACAACGGCGACAAGCCCGCGACGCTCACCGCCACCGATGCGCCCGCCTTCGGCATGACCATGATGCACAAGTCCGACATGAAGAGCGGCACGGCATCCATGTCTCCCGTCGATTCCGTCGATGTTCCCGCACACGGCACGCTGCAGTTCGCGCCCAAGGGCTATCACCTGATGTTCGAACAGCCGGTTAAACCGCTGCAAGTCGGCTCGACGATTCCGCTGAAACTCACGTTCGCCGACAAGAAGTCGATCGACGTGAATTGCGTGGTGAAGTCCGCTGCAACCGTAAGAAAATAAAGCGCCTGCAGAAATCGGCATAGGGTACGGCTGTAGCGCCGTGCCTCTGGCACACTACCCGGCATGGGAGTCCGCACCGGGCGGTTCGGGAAGTTGAGTTGAGGTTATGAGAGTCGAGGGACGCCCAGTTGATCAAAGTAAGCAAGGTTCAGCACGCTGTTGAGCAACTGCCCACTG
>LELG01000430.1 GCA_001045575.1 Candidatus Burkholderia pumila | reverse complement strand
CCAAGTGATGGCGCGCCCGGCCAGTACATCGCTCTTCGGCCTGTCAACCGATACACCTGCTTTGCACTTCGTCCCATGCAACACCTCCTTGATCAAAGGTGTTGCAACGACCGGTTGAATCCGCCTTGTTCATGGGCCGACGCGCGGCTTGGGGCAACCGTTGCGAAGCGCGCATCTTCGCGCCACGCGCTGCTGGAAAAGCTCGTCGCGCCGTACAAGGCGTGTGATGCTAAAATCTTGAGTTGAAAAGCGGGCCAGGCAATCGCGGCCTCCGAGGCGAAAGCCGCACGAGGGCGAGGAAAGTCCGGACTCCACAGGGCAGGGTGATGGCTAACGGCCATCCGTGGCGACACGCGGAACAGGGCAACAGAAAGCAAACCGCCGATGGCTTCGGGCGCAAGCCCGTAGATCAGGTAAGGGTGAAACGGTGCGGTAAGAGCGCACCGCGGACGTCGCAAGACGCACCGGCACGGTAACCTCCACCCGGAGCAATTCCAAATAGGCAGGCATCTTCGTGATGCAGGACGGGGCCCCCGTTCGTCTGCGGGTAGGAAGCTTGAGCGCGTCAGCAATGGCGCGCCTAGAGGAATGATTGCCACACGTACCGGTTTCGCGGTTGGTGCGTGCACAAAATCCGGCTTATCGGCCCGCTTTGTCATCGTTCAAAAGAAAAGAGCCGGCGTCTTGCGACGTCGGCCCTTTTTTTGCGCCCGGCCTTCGCGCAGCGTCGGACTCAGACCTCGACGATATCGAACGAATGCGTCAGTTCCGCCGTCTTCGCCAGCATGATCGACGCCGAGCAGTACTTGTCGTGCGACAGGTTGATCGCGCGCTCGACCGTCGCCGGGTTCAGATTCTTGCCGGTGACCATGAAGTGGAAGTGAATCTTCGTGAAGACCTTCGGGTCCCCGCTCGCGCGGTCCGCCTTCAGCGTGACCGAACAGTCCACGATTTCCTGACGGCTCTTCTTCAGAATCATCACGACGTCGTACGCCGTGCAGCCGCCGGTGCCGAGCAGCACCATTTCCATCGGGCGCGGCGCGAGATTGCGGCCGCCGCCTTCGGGCGCGCCATCCATATTGACGAGGTGGCCGCTGCCCGTTTCGACTGCGAACGCCATGCTGTCCTGTCCCATCCAGCTAACTTTGCATTCCATGCTCTGGCTCTAGCCGATCAGATTTTTTGCAGAATCTGCATCATTGTAGAGGCTCGCTTTCATGATATCCGCTGCTCGGCACTAGCTTTTACCGGTTGACGATGCATAGTTGACGCATGTTTGCGAGTTATAAAGCGTGCCGTACTTGAGATTCGAATACGGGCTCTAACAGCATGCGATGCCGCCAGTAATTGCTAGCTACTTGAAGCAAAACACTTTATTTTATCATAAGCTTTCATGTTTTCGCATTATGAATTCGTCTTTCACAATTCAGATTCTTCTTGCTTCGCAGCATGCCCGTGCCTATACTTGATTTTATATCCTTTACTTTCTGCTTGGTGGATTCAAGCGCGAGCCGCAAGTCGCCTCGGGCTTTTTCGGTGCGTCGAGCATACGCAACAGCTTAGGGGGAATCCCCTGTCCAATCTGATGATGGTGAAGCACTAGTGTTGTGAGGTTGTGAGTTAAAAATTAATTGAATTCATTAGCTGCTTGTGTTGTGTACTGTGCGATGGACAGCACGTACTCCAAGAGGTGGCGATGAGCGGAAGACCCAAGGCGGTGTTGCAGATACTGCAAAGGCAGTGGACCCAACGTTCTCGGACGCCAGTTACGGCTTCCGTCCGGGGCACTCGGCACATCAGGCCGTGGAGCGCGCGCAGGGCTATATCCAGGCGGGACACCGCTGGGTCGTAGACTTGGATCTCGAGAAA
>LELG01000429.1 GCA_001045575.1 Candidatus Burkholderia pumila | reverse complement strand
CCCAGAGGCTTTTGGCGACCGGTTTCGCAGAAAATGCAAGCGATTGCACATCCTATCTGGCACGACACACATAGATACGGAAGTCGCTGTTCATCTAAATAGAACAAAGTCGACTCAACGGTTTTCATTAAATCTCCAGTGGATAGCAAGTATTTACATCCACCATCAGTTGATCTTGTTCTTTCCACAATTTCCATGCGCTGTCCTATTTTGATTTTCGAATAGCTATCAATTGGCACACAGCATAATGATATCGACAAATAAATACGAAATTAACTAGCAACTTCAGTCGACGGAAGCGATCCGTCCATGCGGCGACGAGGGGAGGCGGCTGACTCGGAGACTTGATCGTCAGTTTGCCTCGGTCCATCCTGACTATCTTTCCTGCGCAATGTCATTGGAACCATCAATGTTTGCCATATAGGTGTGGACGGGGCATGCCCTAACAGAGCGGCAATGGTCGAGACGACAGCGTGTTCATACCAAAGTATGCTTCGCGCACGTATGGATGGTGGATAAACAACCGGTCTTTGACGAAGCTCTTGGTATGCCCGCTGGCAATCCTCGGCTCGCTGAGTACTGGGTTGAGCTGGTGACCGCACCATTCCGTTAGCAATGAAACGGCTGGTCAACACCCATCCTACGGACTTGTGGATGTTGATCAACTGTCTATTTGGGCAGGTATACGCGGTCGAGCACTTCATTAGATCTCGTCACAGCCAGCGAAAAAACGAGCGGTGCTCGTGCTCAAACTTGCCTGAAGAACATCGCTCAACTGACCGTGCCTCGATTTCAAGTACAGCAGGAATTTGAGGTAGCTGAAGAAAGTGGAGATTAATGTTTCGTAGAATGATGAGCGAAACGGAGATCAGATGAATAGAGTACCGAAGGGTACCTACACTAAGGAATTTCGCGAGCAAGCGGTAAGGCTCGTTCTTGTCGATGGGCTCACGCAGCGGGAAGGAAGCCGCCAGCCGTTTATCCTTGTCGGTCAAGACGCTGGGCGCCTCTGGGTTGTTGCTGAACGCAAAGGGACGTTGGCGAAAGTAGGTGAGACGCAAAAGCCGCAGAGCGAGCTGGAAGCGGAATTGGCGCGGGTGAAGCGAGAGCTGGCAACAGTCACGATGGAACGTGACATTCTAAAAAAAGCGACGGTCTATTTCGCGAAGGAGTCGCGGTGAAATACGATCGGATTGAAGCGATGCGACAGGATTATCCGATCGCCGTGCTATGTCGGGTGTTTGAGGTGGGAACCAGTAGCTATTACGCCTGGCGTCAACGCGCCGAGTCGCCGCGTGCACGAGAGAACGCCCGCCTTGAAGTCCAAATTGCCGAAGATCATGAACGAACCCGGCAGACATATGGGCGCGAGCGGTTGCAAGCCGATCTGCGCGATCATGGCGTGCGCGTTGGCCTTTACCGCATCAGGCGCATTCGCTCCAAACTGGGACTTCGTTGCAAGCAGAGGTGCAAATTCAAAAAATACGACGGATTCCAAGCACGATCTGCCAGTCGCACCGAATTTGCTGGAACGCAATTTCGACATGAGCGCGCAGAATCAGGCTTGGGTAAGTGATATCACGTACCTGTGGACCAACGAGGGCTGGTTGTATCTTGCTGGCATCAAAGACCTGTTAAACGGCGAGCTGATCGGCTACGCCATGAGCGAACGGATGACTCGCAGCCTGGTGATGCAGGCGCTGTTCGGCGGTGTCGCTCAAGCGGCCACTGGCGGGACTGATTGTTCATTCCGATAGTAAGAATACGGGAACCAGATATTTCTGGGCAGTCACCGTTTCAAAACAGGGGGCTTTCGGGAGAGGTCTGGTGCCGTAGAGCGTTCCGATCGACTCAATGTCTTTCCCTGGACCC
>LELG01000428.1 GCA_001045575.1 Candidatus Burkholderia pumila | reverse complement strand
CCCGTCGTCAACCGCACCTATGGCGAGATGGCGGCGCATTACTCGGTGGCCATCATCCCCGCACGTTCGGGCCGGCCCCGCGACAAGGCGAAAGTAGAACAGGCGGTATTGCTGGCGCAGCGCTGGAATGATGCAAACGGGAACGTATGTGCGCGAACTGGACGCTTCGGTCAAGCGCGCCTTTGAGGATGGCCAAAGCCTTAGCGATGCAATGCACAACGTCCAGCTTCCCGCCTTTAGCCACTACAAGCTCTATTCGATCGCACAACCGCAAAACGTCGTGCAGCGCATTTACTTGCAGTTGGAAAAGCAGTGATTCATTCACGCTTATAAAGGAGACTTCGACATGGCTCAGATTGTGGCGCTTTATAAACATTCCGCCGATCCCAAGGCTTTCGACGATTACTACGCTTCGACACACGCGCCTTTAGCCAAGACCTTGCCTGGGCTAAGAAGCTATGAAATCAGCATCGGTCCGGTGGTCAGTGCGAGCGGAGAATCGCCGTATCGGTTTGTGGCCATACTCGAATTCGATTCGCTAGACGCGATCAAAGCCGCGCTCGAATTGCCCGAAGGACAAAAGACTGCGGGCGATCTCGCCAATTTCGCGCAAGCCGGCGTCGAGCTATTCATGTTCGACACGAAGCCTGCCTGAGGCTTGGCGAGTCAGCGCCTTAGCGACGCGTGCCGACATCTGCCGACTCATCCGATTCGACTTCCTATCCGGCATGCGCAAATCTTCCCGCCGATGATTGATGACGAGAAACACGCTCATCAAAACGAGAAAGCTCACTGATGAACCAGTACGGATAAAAATCCGACGTACTGCCGCGCCATAACGTGATCAAAAGATAAAGCAGCGGATAAGACGAGCCACAGTGCGCATCGCCGCAAGGAAAGGTGAAAGCGCGGCACGAACAATACCCAATAGAACACGGCAAGCACGGGCACGACTGTATGCAGCGACTCATTGACGAGTGCGCGATAACTCGACGGCATCCATAGCCAGCACAAGAGAGCGTTGTAGGCGAGACCCACAAAGGCGATATAGACGTAAGCGCCAATTTCTACCCACTTAGCTTCCACGCATGAGAAGAGCCACGATTGCGTCCGCAACCCAACTTGCGGACGCAATTCACGACCCTGGATGATCTGAGTTTTTTGTCCTTGCGGGTGACCCACGTTGATGTGGGCGACAAGCGCAGCTTTGATCCGATGGACAAACGGACGGCTGGATCGTCTTCCGGTTAACTCCCGTATTCGGGCAATCTCCCGCTGACGTTTGCCCGCGGCGACGAGCGTGGCGATGGTTGTTTGCAGATCCGGCTTCAAAATATATTCACTCCAACAACCCTTCTTCTTCACTCTTCGAGGGGTGCAAGGTAAGGTCCTGCCAGACCGCGCCAGCATCATGCTCCGCGTGTCGTCTCTAGCCCATTGAACCAATGAAATTACACCGATCTAAAGGTGCATGGGCAAAATGAATCTGAGTGAAGCCGAGCGCGGTTGATCCTGCTGCTCGACGGAAGGGCCTCGCGCGGGGCGATCATGAACGAATTGCGATGCGATTCGCGTTTCATCACCACATGGCAAACTCGCTTCGCTGCTGAGCATCTGGCGGGCCTGTAAGGCAGGCACCCGGGTCGTGCGCCACGCCGAGATTTGGCGCGCCTTGAGGCGCGAGTGCTCGACTACACGCTGCGGTGCAAACTGGCCTACGGCTCGACGCACTGGAGCAGCCGCAAGTTGGCCGCGCAGCTGGGCGTGCCCCTCATGACGGTGCAACGTATCTGGCGCAAGCACAACATTCGGCCGCATCGTCTCGATACCCATATGGTGTCCAACGATCCCGACTTTGAGGCCAAAGCGGCCG